>JAZRNS010000116.1:0-15105 GCA_045648245.1 Faecousia sp.
TCAAGACAAGCAACTGGCACTCGTCGGCGTACAGGTGGTACGGTAGAGTGCCAGTTGCGCAGTAAGTCAAAATGCCTTGCGTAGCAAGCTTTTTTACCCCTCATCCGTCAAAAATCAAAGATTTTTGCCACCTTCCCCCCCAAGGGGAAGGCTCTGTTCAAAAAAACCTTTTGCTTAACCCGCATTTTGACGGTTGGCGGCTTTTTTGACACTCTGACCCGGCGTTGCGATGCAACGCCGGGTTTTAACGGGGAACCCTGGAGGGTATGTGGTGGCTGAAAAATCCGCGACATAGGATAAAGGGTTGAAAAAAAGTTAACGGTTTGTAAAAAATTAAACAATTTTACTATTGCAAAAACCTATGGGATAGGTTATTATATATGAGTAGATTCTATATTATAGCTTACTGCCCGGCATGCAGTAAGCTGTGAGTACCAAAAAGGAGGCGCTGATATCCATGAGTGCAACAAAAGTGGCGCGCGGAAATGCGAGAGCACCAAAGAACAGTCTTTCCGCAAACAAGAATAATATTTTTAAGAGGTTCTGGAAAACAAGGTTTTTGTTTGCCTTGTTCTTGCCGGCTCTAGTGTACTTTATTATGTTTAAGTACGTTCCTATGTGGGGCGTTTCTATCGCATTCTACAAGTACAGTATCTATAAAGGTTTGGCAGGCAGTAAGTTCATCGGCCTGTACAACTTTAAGGTATTCTTCCAATCCCCCGAATGGTGGACGTATACCAAGAACACCTTCATCCTTGGCGCGTTGGGGTGTTTCGTTACCTTCCCCCTGACCATCGTTTTTGCTTTGATGCTCAACGAAATTCGCGGCGAGAGGTTCAAGAAGATCACCCAAACTGTCAGTTACCTGCCCCACTTCTTGTCTGTGGTCGTTGTGGTTGGCTTGATGAAGTCTTTGTGTGATCCTACAACAGGTGCGATCAACATGATCATTAAGGCTTGCGGCGGTAAGCCCATTTACTTCTTCACCGAAGGTAAGTGGTTCCGTCCTCTGTACGAAATCTCTGCAGTATGGCAGGGCCTTGGTTGGGGTACCATCGTTTATCTGGCAGCGATCTCCGGTGTTGACCCTGGTCTGTATGAAGCCGCAAGACTGGACGGTGCCGGCCGTTGGCGTCAAATGTGGAACATCACGCTGCCTTCCATCTCTCCCACTGTTTCTACCATGTTTATCATGAAGATCGGTCATATCATGGGCGATTCTATGGAAAAGGTTTTGCTGATGCAGACCGCTGTTACCTTTGAGTATTCTCAGACCATTTCCACCTATACATACTATGTTGGTTTGGGTAAGGGTAATTACGACTTTTCCACAGCGATCAACCTGTATCAGAGCTTGATTAATATTGTGTTCCTGGTCGGCGCTAACTGGATAACCAAGAAGCTTTCCGACAACAGTATCTTCTAAGAAAGGAGTATCCAAAATGGCAAAGATTAAAAGAGCAAAGTATAATCGCGTTTCTTTATTTGACGTGACTCTGTATGTTTGTATGATTCTGTTTATGGCTTGTATCATCCTGCCTTTCCTACATGTCATTGCGGTCTCCCTTTCTGCACAGGGCCCCGTTGCCGCCGGACAGGTTGGCCTGTGGCCTATAGGCCTGACCCTGGACACCTACAAGGGTGTTTTGGCAGATGGCTCCTTCCTGGGTGCTTATAAGATCACCATCTTCGTAACTGTTGTTGGTACTGCCATGTCTCTGGTTGTTACTGCGATGTGTGCTTATGCCCTGAGCCGCCGTGCAATCGTCGGTCATACCTTCTTCTCTGTGTGTATCACTATCACCATGTTCTTTGGCGGTGGTCTGATCCCCACCTACCTGGTAGTTTCCAAATACGGTCTGACCGATACGGTTTGGGCAATGATCATACCCACGCTGCTGAGCACATGGAACATGATCATCATGAGAAGTTTCTTCGCTGCATATCCCAGCGAGATTGTTGAGTCCGGTCAGATTGACGGTCTGCAGGATGCCGGCGTTTTCTTCCGCCTGGTTCTGCCTACCTCTAAGGCTGCTTTGGCAACCATCGGCCTGTACTACGCAGTTGCTTACTGGAACGCATACATGCCTGCTCGTTTGTATATCCGCAATCCTGATCTGTATCCTGTGCAGCACTTCCTGCAGCAGATCATTGCCAAGGTTTCTTCCGAGAATACACAGAATGAATCCACAGTTCTGGTCTCTGCATCTGTCCGCTATGCTTGTATCATGGTCGTTGTTCTGCCCATCATGTGCGTATATCCCTTTATTCAGAAGTATTTCGTTAAGGGCGTCATGGTTGGCTCTATCAAGGGCTAATTAGCGATATCAACCCTCCCTTGTGCAGTGCGTGCTGGTTAGTATGTGTATAACATCTGCTAGTACGGTGTGTACAGGGGAGGGTTCTTTCCAATATCCGGGCGTAACACCCATTTTCCGGAGGTTTTACATGCGAAACTTATTTTCCTACGATTCCAAAGTAACCAATGTTTTAAGCTATATAGGCGATTTGTTCATCTTAAATGTGATTTTCCTGGTCTGCTGTCTTCCCGTTTTCACCATTGGTGCGGCACAGGCCGGTCTATATACTGCCACACGGCTGATGATGGATCCCGAGGATGATAATTCTGCCATCAAAGCATTTTTTAAGGGCTTCGCAAACGGCTTTGGCAAGATCAGCTTGGTGGGAACATTCTTCCTGATGCTGGATATTATATTGCTGTATACCATGTGGATGGCATGGGATTATGCCGATACCGGCAGGTTTATTCACTGGGCATTCCCCTGTGTGTTCCTGGTTTTGTGCCTGCTGATCCATTCCTTATTGCCGGCATTTCATTCTCAGTTTAACTGCACACCGGTGCAACTGTTCCGCAACTGCATTTTGCTGCTGATTACCCATCCGCTGCGCTGTTTGGGCGTGGCTGCCCTGACTTGGGCACCCGCAGTGCTATTTTTCCTGAAGCCCAATTTGTTTCTGGATCTGGGCGCACTGTTTATTACAGTTTATTATAGCGTTGCGTTGCTGTTTGGCGTGTGTCTGCTGCAGAAGCCCTTTAAGCTTCTGATCGATGACATTGCCCAGACAGACGACATGGACTGACTCTATGAAAGGATGTTTTCTATGAGCGAGTTATCGTTTTTTGGAAATTTAAAAAGTCTGAAAAGTGATATGGCCAACATGACCTATAAGCAAAAGCTGGAGCATATCTGGACCTATTACCGGTGGATGCTGATCGTTGTGGCGATTTTGATTATGGTGGCGTCTATTCTGCTGGCCAGCTTCCAGAATCTGAGCAAAAAGACTGTTATGGCTGGCGTTACAGTAAATGTGTTTTTGTCCGAGGAGGGCAAGACCTACATTTCAGATGATTACAAAACAAGCCTTGGCATCACCAGTGAAAAGGAAGAGGTTTACCTGAGCCACTGTGATGTTGCCGACGCTGCGTCTGCAACGAATTTCAGCGAGAACTACTATGCAGTTATGAGCCTGCTGGCCCTTTGTGCCAATGAGGAAGTGGACTATCTGCTTTTAAATCAGGTGGGCTTTGAAACCATGCTGGTGCAAGGTGCTTATCTGGATCTGAGCAAGGTTTATACAGCCGAAGAGCTGGAAGCCTTTGGGGACCGGGTGGTCTACGCACAATCCAATCAGGAGAGCGAGCCTGCTCCTATGGCGCTGAAGATTACAGACAGCCCATTTATTCAGGATAACGCAGATAATAAGGGGGATATCTACTTCGTGTTTGTAGCAAATTCTCCTAGAACCGAAGAATGCCGCGCCTTCTTCGACTACATGATGGCTTGGAAATCTGAATAATATTGAGGGTCTATGTCAATAGTTGGGGTAGAGCCATAATTGTATCCCGGATACCGTAGGTGTCCGGGATTTTGCATATATTGAAAAAGGCACATAAGTATGATATGCACCTGCAGACAATTATCCGATAAACTAAAAAGAGTGAGAAATACCAGTTATTACCATGGCAAAGTGTACGAAGGGTCATGGATATAAGAGAATAGGTTTGTAAAAACTGAAGAATTGACTTCACTAAAAATCGGTGATATTATATCGATACAAGAAGACTGATACGAGACGATCGATAACAAACAAGAGATTTAACAGTTTAAAAGGAGCGTGCATCTTATGAAGAAACCCTATGCAAGCGTAACAACGCCGGAAGATCTGGAGATAGCCCTATCCCAGTGCCGTGCTGCTCAGAACGCATTTGCACAGTATACCCAGCAGCAGGTTGATAAGATTTTTCTGGCGGCGGCAACAGCAGCCAATAAAGCCAGAATTTCCTTGGCTAAGCTGGCGGTTGCGGAGACCGGCATGGGTGTGCTGGAAGATAAGGTTATTAAGAATCACTATGCTGCTGAATATATTTACAATGCCTATAAGGACACGAAAACCTGCGGCATAATTGAGGAGGATACTGCCTACGGAATTACGAAAATTGCCGAGCCCATTGGTGTTGTAGGCGCAGTCATTCCTACCACGAACCCCACATCAACCGCAATTTTTAAGGCGCTGATTTGTCTAAAGACCAGAAATGGTATCATCATCAGTCCCCATCCCCGGGCAAAGGAAGCCACCATTGCTGCAGCAAAGATCGTACAGGAGGCGGCGGTGGCAGCAGGCGCACCGGAGGGGATCATCCAATGGATTGACCAACCCTCCCTGGAGCTGACCAATATGCTGATGCGGGAGGCAGATCTGATCCTTGCCACCGGCGGACCGGGCATGGTAAAGGCGGCCTATTCTTCCGGAAAGCCTGCGTTGGGCGTAGGACCGGGTAACACACCGGCGATTATCGATGACAGTGCAGACATTCTGCTGGCGGTGTCCTCTGTGATCCACTCCAAGACCTTTGACAACGGCATGATTTGCGCATCGGAGCAGAGTGTGGTGGTATTGTCTTCTGTTTACGACAAAGTCAAGAAGGAATTTGCTGCCCGAGGTTGCCACATTTTGACCAGGGAGGAGACCCAAAAGGTCAGAGATGTGATCCTGATAAACGGCGCGCTCAATGCCAAAATTGTCGGTCAATCTGCCCACACTATTGCAGCAATGGCTGGGGTGGAAGTGCCTGAAAATACAAAGATCCTGATTGGCGAAGTAACCAGTGTGGAGCTTGATGAGCCCTTTGCACATGAAAAGCTTTCTCCGGTGCTTGCCATGTACCGGGCAGGGAATTTTGAAGATGCTTTGGATAAGGCACAGCGGCTAGTGGAGGAGGGTGGCTTTGGCCATACCGCATCGGTCTATTTAGACCCAGTCAATGAAAAGGAAAAACTGGATGCCTTCGCCCAACGGATGAAGGCTTGTCGGATTTTGGTAAATACCCCCTCTGCACAGGGCGGTATCGGCGATTTGTATAATTTCCGTCTTGCACCCTCTTTGACATTGGGTTGCGGAAGCTGGGGCGGAAACAGTGTTTCTGAAAATGTAGGTGTGAAGCACCTGCTGAACATTAAGACGGTGGCACACAGGAGGGAGAACATGCTGTGGTTCCGGGCACCGGAAAAGGTGTATTTCAAAAAGGGCTGTTTGCCGGTAGCATTGGCAGATCTGAAGGGCAAGAAGAAGGCTTTTATTGTAACAGATACATTCCTGTATGAAAACGGTTACACTGCCCCCATTGAGAAGAAACTGGAGGAAATGGGCATTACCTGCAGCATATTTTCCAATGTAGCTCCGGATCCCACCCTTGCCTGCGCCAGAGAGGGCGCTGCGCAAATGGCGGCCTTCCAGCCGGACTTGATCGTGGCAATAGGCGGTGGCTCTGCCATGGATGCCGGCAAGATCATGTGGGTACTCTATGAGCATCCTGATGCAGACTTTATGGATATGGCAATGCGGTTTGTGGATATCCGCAAGCGTGTGTACGGATTCCCGAAAATGGGTGAGAAAGCATATTTTGTGGCAGTACCCACCTCCGCCGGTACCGGCTCCGAGGTAACACCCTTTGCGGTTATTACAGACGAAGCCAGTGGCATTAAGTACCCCCTTGCAGATTATGAGCTGCTGCCCAATATGGCCATTGTGGATGCAGATATGATGATGAATGCGCCCAAGGGGTTGACAGCCGCTTCGGGTATCGATGCAGTAACCCATGCCTTGGAGGCCTATGCATCCATGTTAGCCACAGACTATACTGACGGTTTGGCGCTGCGCAGTCTGAAGCTGGTGTTTGAAAATCTGCCGAAGGCTTATGAAAATGGACCGAAGGATCCCAAAGCCAGAGAGAATATGGCAAATGCAGCAACTATGGCAGGCATGGCATTTGCCAATGCGTTCCTGGGTGTATGCCACTCCATGGCCCATAAGCTGGGTGCATTCCATCACCTGCCCCATGGTGTTGCCAATGCGTTGCTGATTACCCATGTTTTGCGGTTCAATGCCAGCGATGTGCCTGTGAAGATGGGCACATTCTCCCAGTATGACCACCCCCATACCCTGGAGCGTTATGCACAAGTGGCAGATTATTTGAGCCTGGGCGGCAAGAACGATACAGAAAAGCTGGAGAAGCTGATTGGGGCTGTGGAGGCGCTGAAACAGCAGGTAGGAATTAAAAAGACGATTCGGGATTACGGTATTGACGAGCAGGATTTCCTGAACCGGCTGGACGAAATGACCGAGCAGGCATTTGATGACCAGTGTACCGGTGCAAATCCCCGGTATCCGCTTATGTCTGAAATCCGTCAGATGTATTTGAACGCCTATTATGGCCTATAAAGAAAGGGGCTGTACAGCCCCACAGAGAGTCAAAAAAGCCGCCAAGCATCAAAACGGGGATTTGCACACAGAGCAAAAGGCTCCCTTGTGCAAAGTAAGCTGAAAACTGCCGATTTTAGGTAAATGAGTAAGAGGCTAAAAAAGCTTGCTACGCAAGAGTTTTGACCTCTGTTAGTCTGTCAAAAAGCTTCGGAAGCACACCGCTTCCGAAGCTTTTTTGTTATGACTTGACCCAAAAGGGAATATACTTATTTATATTCTAAGGTTTGAGGTGGGCTATGAAGAAGAATATTCCCCTTTGGCAAATGGGCGGTTTTATTTTTGCTGCGGTGGCAGGGACGCTGCTGCATTTTGTTTTTGACTGGACAGGCGGCAGTGTGGTAGCGGCGCTGTTCTCGGCGGTAAATGAATCCATTTGGGAGCATTTGAAGCTGCTTTTTTATCCCCAGGTTGTTGTCGCCATTATCCAGTACTTCTTTTGGGGGAAGGAAAGCGCTGCCTTTTGGTGCATCAAAGGGATTGGGATTTTGATTGGACTGGTGCTGATCCCGTTGGTGTATTACACCTATACAGGTATTTTGGGCGTGAACGCAGATTGGTTTAACATTGCAATTTTCTTTTTGGCAACAGGGGTAGCCTATTATATAGAAACAAAACTGTTTCAAAAGGAATTTGCATGTCCCCTTGGGGGGAAGACGGCTATTGTCCTGATCGGGCTTATGGCGGTGCTGTTTACGGCGTTTACCTTCCTGCCACCGAAAATTCCGTTTTTTCAGGATCCCATGACCGGTAGCTACGGCTTTGAAAAATAAAGGCAAATGGACTTGCCGGTGGGAATAGGGTAGCAGTGGAGGTGAGGCGTATGATCGCCGCCGCTTGGCTGATACTTAGCGGACTAATGTACGCGCTGCAACTGCAGACCGGCAGCTTCCCAAAACCTTTGAGTGCCCAGGAGGAACAGCACTATCTTGCGCTGTCTGCAAAAGGGGATCTGGAGGCAAGGAATATACTCATTGAGCGCAACCTGCGTCTGGTTGCTCACATTATGAAGAAATACTACGCCCAAACATCGGATCAGGAGGATTTAATTTCCATTGGTACCATTGGCCTGATCAAAGGGATTACCACATTTGATCCGTCCAAGGGCGCAAAGCTGGCAACCTATGCCGCCCGCTGCGTGGAAAATGAAATTCTAATGCATTTTCGCAGTCAGAAGAAGAGCAGTCAGGATGTATCTTTGTCAGATTACATTGAGACCGGAACGGACGGGGCAGCCTTATCTTTGATGGATGTGGTGGGGCAGGACGAAGACCTTTTGGAGCAGGTAAGCAATCGGGAAATGGTACGGCAGGTGGTGCAAGCGGTAGACCGGGAACTGACCCAGCAGGAACGGCAGGTGATCTGTATGCGCTACGGTTTGGGCGGCTATACCCCATGCCGTCAGCGGGAGGTGGCACAGGCTACCGGCATCAGCCGCAGCTATGTGTCCCGCATCGAGAAACGGGCGCTGGAAAAATTAAGAGCCGCGCTGGAATAAGAAGTTAACAGGGAATTTCTATTTGTCGAACAGCTGTTGTAGGGGAGTCAAACTGAAATTTGACAAAACGGAGCTGCTGTGCCAAATGGCATAGCAGCTCCGTTTGTGTTTTTTATTCCGGATAGAATTTGGCCTTTGCGTCTTGGAAATCGGCAAATGCTTTCTCGAAAAACGGCTTGTTCTTCGGCAGGGTATCCTTCCAGGGTGCGACGATATGACCCAAAATCTTTTCGTCGGGAGCATCCATGTGGAACTCCATCAGATTGTAGGTGTTGTTGGGGCGGGAGGGCCAACTGGTAGGCCAGTAGGTTTGTCCGGCTTTGCAGTAGTTGATGCCCTGCTCCCGGAAATTCTTCAGGCGGGGCAGATCCTCAATATACTGCAGATTCAGGTGGGCAAAATGCTCAGGCCAGGGGAAATCCTCCATTTTGGTAAAGCCTTCCGGCTTCAAGCTCCAGTAGTACCAGGGGCACAGTAGGATCTCATCAATCTGGAACCGTTTCCGGTATTCCTCCGGCTGCAGGAAGGCGGCATCGTACCAAATAGCAGGCTTTGCACCGGTGTCGATAACGCAGTCGCAGAGGTAGCGCAGATCGTGCCAGTAAAGCTCGCCGTGGCGGCAGATGGCGTATTCCCGCTCCTTTGCCCGGGAGATGTCCTCCTCGTCCATACCGATGTGGATGTAAGCAGGTCGGTCAAATACTTCGTATACTTCCCGAATCAGATCGGCGCAGACTTGGTAGTAAATATCCGAGGAGATCATTCTGGCATATCGACCCAGCCAGTTGCAGTGCTGGGCGGAAAAATTAAGCTTGGGGATCAGGGTGATTCCCTTTTCCCGGCAACGGGCGATTTCTTTGCGCACCCGACCGTGGCTCCAGGCACCTTCCATGCTGATCTCCGGGTGGGAGTGATACTGGATGCCGTCGCCCACATCCAAAAGAATGTGGTTAATGCCGTATTTGGGCGCTTCTTCCAGGATCCAACTCCACATGTCCTCGTCAAAAAAACGCATGACCGGGGTGTATTTGCTCCAAAGATTGGTAGAAAGTTGAACCAACAACGCCCACATTTTTTCCTTTGCCATGGGAGAGCCTCCGCTTACATTTTTTCAGGTGCGCAGAAGCCCAGCAGATCAATGCAGCCCTCCAGCACATTCTTAGCCAGTGCGATCAGGGAAATGTAGCCTGCCTGCAACTGCTTGTCTTCCTCGGACAGGATTCTGGTTTCATGGTAGAACTTGTTTACTGCGCCTGCCAGCTCATAAATATAAGCACAGATCAGGTTCGGTGCAGAAGCGCGCAATGCTGCTTCCAAAGCCGGTGCAAGGCGGGTGATGGCCAGCATCAATTCCTTGGCATAGGGATTGGCCGGTGCGGCAATGGGAAGATTCTCCCATGCCCCGTAGCGGGACAAAATGGATTTGATACGCACGATGGTGTAGAGGATATAAGGGCCGGTGTTGCCTTCAAAGGCGGCAAAACGGTCCATATCAAACACATAGTCCTTGGTGGGCTGGTTGCTCAGGTCGCCGTATTTCAGGGCAGCCATGGCGATTTTTTGGGTGGTGGTTTCCACTTCTTCGTCAGAGACGATCTGATTTTCCACCACCTTTGCCCGCACGAAATCGGTCATTTCTGCAATCAGGCGCTCCAAACGCATAACGCCGCCTTCTCGGGTCTTAAAGGGCTTGCCGTCAGCGCCATTCATAGTGCCGAAGCCAAGGTGTTCCAGTTCGGTTGTTTCCGGAACGATACCGCTTTTCTTAGCAGCACGGAAGATCTGCTCGAAGTGCAAGGATTGCCGCTTGTCAGTAATGTAGAAGATCTTGTCCGGGTTCAGGTCCTGCATACGCTGAACCATGGTTGCCAGATCGGTGGTTGCGTAAATGGCAGAGCCGTCAGACTTAACGAGAATACAGGGTGGCACTTCCTTCTTGTCGGTTTCCTCAGCCACGGGAATGACCCATGCGCCCTCAGACTGAACAGCCAGACCCCTTGCTTTCAGATCTTCGATCATGGCAGGAATGTAGGGGTCGGCATCGCTTTCACCCAGCCAGGATTCAAAATGTACATCCAGGTGGTCGTAGATCTTGCGCATATCTGCAAGGGAAACATGCATAATGTGCTGCCACAAAGCCCGATAGCCACGGCGGCCGGTTTGCAGCTCGAAGGTGGCGGTGTGGGCTTTTTCTGCGAAAACCTCGTCGTCTTTCTTTTTTGCGGCAGCAGCGGGATAGATCTCCTCCAGCTGGGCAATGGTGAAGGGCGGTTCAGAAGGATATTCGCCGGTAAAATCGGGATCGAAGTAGCAAAGCTCCGGCTGGCGCTCCTGAAGCTCTGCAATGATCAGACCCATTTGCAGACCCCAGTCGCCCAGATGGATATCGCCGATGGCGTTGTAGCCGAAGAATTTGTACAGCCGCTTCAGGCTTTCGCCGATAATGGCAGAACGCAGGTGGCCGATGTGCAAGGGCTTTGCAACATTGGGTCCGCCATAGTCCACCACTACTGTTTTGCCGGTGCCGATCTTCTCCACACCGAAGTCAGGAGCGTTGCGCATTTCCTCCAGATAATTGCGCAGGAAGGCGTCGCTTAAATTCAGGTTAATAAAACCGGGCATAACTGCTTCACACATAGAGAAATCGGCAGCGTCCAGCTTTTCTGCAACAGCGGTTGCAATCTGAATGGGGGCGCATTTATATGCCTTTGCAGCAGCCAGTGCGCCGTTGCACTGATACTGACACAGATCCGGGCGGTTGGAAACCGTAACCCGGCCGTAAGCGGCATCGTAGCCCGCATCGGCAAAGGCTTTCTGCATTTTTGCAGAAATAATATCCAAGATTTTTTCCATATTTTCTCCTTCTTGTAGGGCGGGGGCTTGCTCCCGCCGTAACGATTCCAGATTGACGGCGGGAGCAAGCCCCCGCCCTACAGGCGAAATCAGTTGTTTTTGGTCTCTGCCAGCCAGGCAAGGTAATCATCGTAAGTGCCGTAGCGGTCAATGATGGTGCCGTCGGGCTGGAAGGCAATGACCCGGTTACAGGTAGAGGTCAGCATTTCATGGTCGTGGGAGGCCAGAAGCACAACGCCGTTGAAGGCTTCCAGGCCTTTATTCACAGCTTGGATGGACTCCATATCCAAGTGGTTGGTGGGCTGGTCCAGCAGCACCACATTGGCGCCGCTCAGCATCATTTTGGAGAGCATACAGCGAACTTTCTCACCACCGGACAGGACATTTACCTGCTTAAACACATCTTCGTTACTAAACAGCATTCTGCCTAAGAAACCGCGCAAATACACATCGTCTTTCTTAACAGAGTACTGCCGCAACCAGTCTACCAGTTCCATGGTGTTGCCGTCGAAATAGGCGGAATTGTCCTTGGGCAGGTAGCTGCGCACAGTGGAAATACCCCATTTCACAGAACCCTCGTCCGGTTCCAGTTCCCCCATCAAAATTTGGAACAGAGCGGTCTGTGCCAGCTCGTTTTCGCCTACAAAGGCGATCTTGTCATTTTTGCCCACAGAGAAGTAGACCTTATCCAGCAGTTTTACACCGTCAACCGTAACAGAAACATCATTTACGGTGAGAATGTCCTTACCCAGCTCCCGTTCGGGCATAAAGCCCACGAAGGGATAGCGGCGGGTAGAGCAGGGCATTTCCTCAACGGTCAGCTTGTCCAGCAGCTTCCGGCGGGCGGTAGCCTGCTTTGCCTTGGACTTATTGGCGGAGAAACGCTGAATGAACAGCTGCAGCTCCTCGATCTTCTCCTGATTCTTCTTGTTTTTGTTGCGGATCATAGCCTGCACCATTTGGGAAGATTCATACCAGAAGTCGTAGTTGCCTACATACATCTTGATCTTACCGTAGTCAATATCAACAGTGTGGGTGCAGACGGTGTTCAGGAAATGGCGGTCGTGGGAAACGGCAATGACCATACCGGGGAAGTCCAGCAGGAAGTCCTCCAGCCAGTTGATCGCTTCAATGTCTAAGTTATTGGTAGGTTCGTCCAGCATAACAATGTCGGGGTTGCCGAACAATGCCTGTGCCAGCAAAACCTTCACCTTCAACCGGGGGTCAACGGTTGCCATCATATCATAATGCAGTTCTGTGCCGATGCCCAGACCTTGCAGCAGACGGGAGGCGTCGGATTCTGCTTCCCAACCGCCCATATCTGCAAACTCTGCTTCCAGCTCAGAAGCCCGGATGCCATCCTCATCAGAGAAATCCGGCTTTTCATAAATGGCATCTTTTTCCTTCATAATATCGTAAAGATGCTGGTTGCCCATGATAACGGTGTCCATAACGGTAAATTCGTCATAGGCGTTCTGATTCTGCTTCAGAACGGAAACACGCTTGTCCGGGTCGATGGAAATATTGCCTGCAGTGGACTCCAGCTCGCCGGTGAGCAGACGCAAAAAAGTGGATTTACCGGCGCCGTTGGCACCGATAATGCCGTAGCAGTTGCCGGGCAAAAACTGCAGATCCACATGCTGGAACAGCCATTGGCCGCCAAATTGCATAGCTAAATTGCTAACTGTAATCATATTAACTTCTTCATACCTCTCTTGATTCTTATTTAAAAGCGCCTGCAAATCAGCGCAAACTTATACATTATAATCATAACACATAATTATAAATATGAAAAGACCTTTTTTGTAAATCCTTATCCCGAAAGCAAACGAGCTATAAAATATATGTTAACACGGTATTTTTTGAGAAATTTTACATAGGATTGAGTGGCAAATAGCTGCGTGTATTCAGGGACAAAACGCCGCCAGGGACGGACACGCTTCATAGCAATATAGAAAAAATGCAAAAAAAACTCTTGCAAAAAATATAGAAATATGGTAATATGTGCAAGTAGATAAAAATATCTATTTGTTTTAGGCATGAAAAAGCATGTACGAACATGGGAAAGGGGAGAATGCCTGCGAAGAAGGAGAAAAATTTTCGAGAAACTTTTTTGCAAAAATGTCAACAACCTATAATTTGAGAAATGAGGCGAAATCTATGTTAAAGAAATTGATTGCACTGTTTTTGGCTATGGTATTCTGCTTTGCCTTGCTGGTCGGATGTGGCGGCAATGGCAATGAGACCACGTCCGCAACAAACGACGCAACTGCCGGCACCGAGGCTACTACCGAAGCAACAGAGCCTGTATATACCACTCCGGACCTGTCCGGCGTTAAGATCACTCTCTACGCTAACCCTTACAGTGATGGAGATTATGAAGGTTCCTACGCCAACACCATCGTCGAAGAAAAATTGGGTGTAAATGTGGAGGTCATCGAACTGGACGAGTTCGCTACCAACATAAAGAATATGCTGGCTGAAAAGAAGCCTCCAGAACTGATGTTTGTTACCAACTACACCCATGCCAACTGGGCAGAGTTTGGTGTGGACGGTGCATATATCAATTTTATGGACTATATCGATCAGATGCCTAATGTAAAGGCATACCTGGCTGATCCCGCCAATGCTGCACAGGTTGAGAAGTTTATGTATTCCGATACGGAACTGTACGCTCTGCCCGTCAGCGGTGCAGGTGATTCCACCGCCTGTGCATTCCTGTACCGGAAGGACGTCTTCGAAAAGAACAACATTGAGGTCCCCACCAATCAGGAAGAGTTTGTGGCAGTCCTGCGGAAACTGAAGGAGATCTATCCTGATTCTATGCCCTTCGTTATGCGTAAGATGACCGGCAACATTGAGGGCGCAATGAATCTGGGCTTCCTGTTCGGCGCATCCCATGTCAACCGTGGTAAGTACGGCACATTCATGGTATTGAATGAAGACGGCGAGTACTACATGGCACAGACCAGCAATGCTTACAAGGAAATGGCTCAGTTTATCGCGGATATGACTGCAGAAGGCTTGATGCACGCTTCCTCTATGACCATCGACAATGCTACCTGGATCGAGACTCTGGCAAGCGGTACCTCTTTTATCACCTACGATAAGATCGACCGTATTCCTCAGCTGACCCAAGCCGGTGCAGCTCTGGATCCTGAATGTCAGCTGGCTGCATTCGCTCCCTTTAACTTCGGTACATACGCAACTGAAACCGATACGGTTTCTACCAGCTATACAGCTGCTGCTACCAGTTTCGCCTTTATGGTTGGTGAGACCGCTATCGTTGACGATGTTATTACCTATGTTGACTGGCTGTACTCTGAGGAAGGCATCCTGATGACCAACTGGGGCATCGAAGGTGAAAGCTATGAAGTTTTGGCTGACGGTACCCGCACCTTTAAGGAAGGCTTCCTGGAAAGCAAGGGCGGTTTTGCTGCTTCTTGCCTGAGAACGGGCGGCATGTGTGCATATCAGATGTTCGACAACTTCCTGGATACCTGTGACGAGGAAATGGCTAAGGGTCTGGAAATGGCTCAGGAATTTACAGGAAAGACCACCAGACAGTATGCTCTGATCTACAACGAAGAAGAGCAGCTGGTTTGGGATACCTATGCTGAGGCTTTGTACAGTGCTGCACAGAGTGAGTGGTCCAAGTATGTGCTGGGTCAGAAGAGCTTCGACGAGTGGGATACCTTCCAGAAGTACCTGGAGGATAACTACTACTATAACGAAGTGAAGGCTATCCACGAGTCTGCTTTGGAAAGACTGCTGAGCGAGTAATACCTCTGAATTGAATTCAATAACAAACGGTGCTGTTGCCTAAGGGCAACAGCACCGCAGTCTGTCGAAAAACTTGTTTTTTGACAGACTGACAGAGGTCAAAGGAGCCGTCAAGACAAGCAACTGGCACTCGTTGGCGTACAGGTGGTACGGTAGAGTGCCAGTTGCGCAGTAAGTCAAAATGCCTTGCG
>JAZRNS010000117.1:0-4708 GCA_045648245.1 Faecousia sp.
ACAACACGCTGTGCCTGCGCTGCCTCATCCATATGATGGGTAATGAGGACGACCGTAATATCCTTATCCTGATTCAGCCTGCTGATAGTTTCCATGACCTCACGGCGGCCCTTGGGATCCAGCATAGCAGTGGGTTCATCCAGTACAATGGATTTGGGTTCCATGGCAATGACACCGGCAATAGCCACACGCTGCTTCTGACCACCGGACAGAAGATGGGGCGCATGCTCCCGGTATTCATACATGCCAACCTGCTTCAGCGCATTGTCCACGCGGTGACGAATGGCAGGGCTTGCAACGCCCAGGTTCTCAGGACCGAACGCCACATCCTCTTCCACCACATTGGCAACGATCTGATTATCGGGATTCTGGAACACCATACCCACTGTACGGCGGATCTGGATCAGCTTCTCTTCATCGGCAGTATTCATTCCGAAAACGGAAACGCTACCGCCGCAGGGCAGCAGAATCGTATTAAAATGCTTGGCTAAAGTGGATTTTCCGCAACCATTGCCGCCTAAAATAGCCACAAAAGTGCCTTGTTCGATGCTAAGGCTCAGGTTCTTAAATACGGCAACGCCGGGCGTGTCTTCCACGCCCGGATAGGTATATGCCAAATGTTCCACATTGATTGCGTTGCTCAAAGTGTTTCCTCCCGTCAGGGTGTCCATCTTCCGGCGGCGCCGCAGGGCAGCATCAGCCCGGAGGATCGTACCGGCAATCCCAACTCACCTACCGCTGTGCTACCACCTCGCAGAGGCTGGAACACAGCATCCGAGGCATAGCCAACCGCAGAAGGTGCCAGGCCGGTCGTATAGGAATTGATAATCACAAATAAGGGATTGTCCGTGAGCAGCTTGCCCACTTCCAGCAAGAACGGATAGAAGCTGGTTTCCATTTTCCAAATCTCGCCGCTGGGTCCTCTGCCGTAGCTGGGCGGGTCCATAATAATGCCATCATAACGGCGTCCCCGGCGGATCTCCCGCTGGATAAATTTTCCGCAATCATCCACGATCCAGTGAATGGGGCGGTCTGCCAGGCCGGAAGCCTGAGCATTTTCCTTTGCCCATGCCACCATGCCCTTGGACGCATCCACATGGTAGACCTCTGCACCGCCGGCAGCGGCTGCCAGCGTTGCGCCACCGGAATAGGCAAACAGGTTCAGCACCCGCACAGGACGGCCTGCAGAGGCCACCTTATCCCGGATAAAATCCCAGTTGGCTGCCTGCTCCGGAAACACACCGGTATGCTTAAAATTCATGGGCTTTACATTGAATGTCAGGTAGTCTTTATAGTGGATCTGCCAGCGCTCCGGCAGGTTGTGGTCTGTCCAATGACCGCCGCCGGTGGAGGAACGCACATAGCGGGCATGGTATTTTTTCCACGCCGGGTCTGCATGATCTGTGCTCCAGATCACCTGTGGATCAGGCCGGACCAGCAGGTATTTGCCCCACCGCTCCAAGCGCTCCCCGTCTGTGGCGTCCAGCAGTTCATATTCCTTCCATTCATCAGAAATCCAAATCATTTATTTCTCCTCGCTTATCGCTGGGGCGGTAAAACGCTGATTCCGCCATCGTCAGGCTCCCCTTCTGTGGGGCCTGTAACAGGAGGATTCACCGCCTGATATGCCTCCCAGTTTTGTTGCGTATGGGTAGTACACACCTGATAAGGCGCCTGCACATTTGCGTTTATGCTACCGTTAAAGCCCTTAAAGAAAGCATCTGAGCCGTCAGAACCTACCAGATATACATATTCGTTCATGGTGTAGGCAGAGCCAAGGTTGTAAGGGGCAGCCTTGTTCAGCTTATCGATCACAGCCTGGGTAATCTTAACCAAAGCCTTCTTCTCAATTTTTACATTGGGGTCAACCCCTGCAAACTTGTGGCAGTACTCGTTGGCTACGCCCTTACCGGTCATACAGTAGTCCAGTTCTACATGGCAGCTACAGCTCTGCTTTGGCAAATCTTCCATATATGCCTTTGTCTCTGCGGTGCTGGAAAACTTGCTGGCTAAGCCCAAACGGATATCGTTTTTACAAGCATCTGTTGCAAGCTTTCCGCAATCCAGGCATACAGTTACACTGCGCATTTTACTGCTGTCATACAAGCTTACGTCGGACTTGCCCGCATGCAAAGGCTGCATGACCTTTTGAAACAGCTGCGAAGATGGGTTGCCGGACACGCCGGAAATCACCTCAGGAGAGTCAAAGCCACACCACACAGCGGCGGTGTAATAGCCGGTCAGACCGCAGAACCACTTATCCTTGTTGTCGCCGGTTGTACCGGTTTTGCCAGCTGTGGTGATACCGCTGATCTTAGCCTGGGTACCGGTACCGCTGGCAACACCGCCGATCATACAGTAGTTCATATAGTCCACAGTCTTTTTACTGAGGATTTGTGTCTTAACCTGTTCATTGTCCAGCACCAGATTGCCGTTGCTGTCGTAGACCTTTGTAAAGGTTCTGCCGCTGCGGTATTGGCCGCCGTTTGCAAAGGTTGCAAAGGCACTAGCCATATCCCGGACACGAACGCCCCAGGTCTGTGCGCCCAGTGCCAAAGGACCGATGCCAATATCAGAGAAAGTCTTGCCAACAGAGTTGGTGTAGGTATCCACCAAAGTGGACAGACCAAACTTATCTCTTGCAAACTCAAAGGCATAGTTAATGCCGATCTTTTCCAAGGTGTTTGCTGCAATGGCGTTCACAGAAGATACCACGCCACTGTAAATGGTGCGGGCATAGGAATAGGAACGGCTGTCGTTAAGGGGGTATGCACCTCTGCTGCTATAGCTGTTTGGCAGGTCGGCAATCACCGTCGCCGGGGAAACAGAACCCAGCTCAAAAGCCGGTGCGTAAACACTCAATGGCTTAATAGAAGAACCGGATTGGAGCTGCGCATCGGTTGCGCGATTCCAGTCATCAAAGCCTTCCTTCTGACCCACACCGCCGGCCAAACCAACAATATCGCCGGTCCTGTTATCGATCACAACGATTGCAGACTGCAGCTGCTGACCGCTACGGGTTTTAGGAATCTGAGACAGGTCCGTATAGATCTTATCCACCTGATTCTGTACACCCATATCCAGCGTTGTATAGATATGATAGCCGCCGCGCTGGATCTGCTGCATCAAAAGGCTCTTGGTAGCGGAGTTCCAGGTCATGCCGCTTTGCTCTGCCATAGCCTTGGCAACATCTTCCAGAACCGTATCCGTAAACCAGCTATAGGTGGACTGGGAAGCGCTCTTATCCACAGATGTCTGTGTTCCGCAGGAGGGGCAATAGTATGCGCCGCCTGTTGCGTTGAAGGAAGAAACGGTATTTTTATAGCCACATGCCTCGTTGGGACATTTTGCCAAACGGTCTTCATCGTCCACACCGTTCTTCAAAACGATTTCCTGTGCAACGGCTTCGTCATATTCTTCCTGAGAGATCATCTCATATTCCAGCATTGCACCCAAAACCAGCATTTGACGGTAGCGGTTACGCTGCATGCCGTTCATTTCCTCGCCCTTGTAGGTAAATACTTCGTCGCTATAGGGATCGAACAGTGAGGGGTTATTGGTAATACCGATCAGGCTGGCACATTCTGCCAGCGTCAGGGTTTCCAGTTCCTTGCCGAAGTAGGTTTCCGCCGCCGCGCGGACACCCTGACAGCCCTGACCCATATAGATAAAGTTCAGATAAAGCTCCATAATGGTCTCTTTATCGTATGCTTTTTCCATTTGAACGGCACGGAATATCTCCAAAACCTTACGCTGAACGGTAACATCGTCTGCGCTTTTATCTTCTGTCAGCAACAGATTCTTGATAAGCTGCTGGGTAATACTGGAGCCGCCCACAGAGGAGTCGCCAAAGAACATTCTGGCGGTCGCCTTAACCGTTGTAATCCAGTCAACACCCTGATGCTCGTAGAAACGGTGATCCTCAATAGCAACCGCCGCATTGATCAGGTTTTGGGGAATGTCCTCATATTCTGCCCAATCGCTGCTTGTTTTTGCAAAAACCTTTTGATATTCCTGAATCTGTCCACTGGAATCCACATAGTACAGATAGGAATTCTGCTCGTATTCATAGCTATCCAAGTCGATATTCGCCAAAGGCAGAATATCCTCTTGCAAATAGTCGCCCAGTATGCCTACGAATACAAATCCGCAGACTAGCCCAATCAGCAACGCTGTAAGCGCCGCAAATGCGCCCGCTTTAAAAACCATTGACAGCACGCCCCATGTTCGGCTTAGGACATCTAAGCTCCAATGGGGCTTCCAGTCCTGACGGGAGACACTATTCTTCTTTTTCTTATCAGCCATTGTATTCCCTCCATTGCGCTGACCTGACGGCCTGCATGGTAAAAATCCTATGTTTCTGTGCGGTCTGCAAAGTCCCGTTCATGATATTATAGCATACCCCACTTAAAAACGAAAGTACTATTTTTTGAATATTTCATTTTGTACAGCAGCATTTGACAGAAACATCGCCGCAAAGACATCCTCACTTTTGCGTTTACCTTGGTAGGTTTCGTGAACGATCAATTTCACCTTACGCATAATTGCCTCCTTCTTCGTGAGAGTAACAGTTAGAGGATAAATACCCTCCAACTGTTTCCTCACTAAAAGGCAATTTTGTAACCGTAAGGTTACAAAATCATTGAAAACCTACTGTAAGGAGAATGGAACTGTTATGTACCAGCAAGCATCGCGTTTGGTCTCCCAA
>JAZRNS010000118.1:0-1720 GCA_045648245.1 Faecousia sp.
GTTTGTGCCGATTTTAGGACTTTTGGCAGTAGCGGAAAGCACTCGCTCCACAATATACGGAATGAGTGAATTTGAAATGTCTACCCGGTTTTCTTTGAAAAGTGTGGTTCTTGCAAGAATGAGCGTTTTAGGCGTACTTGATTTCATTGTTTTAGTCTGTGCCATTCCATTGTGTTACAGCGTGAGCGGATTT
Organism: Faecousia sp.; assembly: GCA_045648245.1. Lineage (GTDB taxonomy): Bacteria > Bacillota > Clostridia > Oscillospirales > Oscillospiraceae > Faecousia. The sequence goes on from JAZRNS010000118.1 coordinate 194, forward strand.
TCTTTATTGCAAACAGGACTATATCTGCTCGTACCATATATGTTGACAGTCAACATCAGCTTATGGCTTATTCGTCATTTACAAAGCCGAGAAACGATTTATGTATGTATGAGTATTGCAGTATTGGTTAGCGGAGCTAATGTCGGGCTACATTTTGTCACAGATCTTATATACCAAAATTCCTATATTGTTTGGTGGCTTATTCTATCACTTTTTCTGTTAGTAGGAATGGCTTATGAAATATATTTAATAATAAAACAAACGGAGGAATATACATGGAACTTGTCATTGACAGACTAACAAAGCAATTTCAAAACAAAATAGCAGTAGACCGTGTCAGCCTGCGTTTGCATAACGGCGTTTTTGGTCTTTTAGGCACCAACGGCGCAGGGAAAACAACTCTAATGCGTATGCTCTGTGGCATCCTGCAGCCTACAAGCGGCACTATCACTTTTGATGGTATGGACGTCCGTGAGGAAGGCTATCGAGCAATATTAGGGTATTTACCTCAGGATTTCGGTTATTATCCGGAATTTACTGCTATGGATTTTCTGCTCTATATGGCGGCATTGAAGGGACTGCCCAAGCAGTCAGCTAAACGGCGAGCAAATGAGCTTCTGGAATTGGTCGGTCTTGAGGACATGGGCCGCAAAAAGATCAAAACGTTTTCGGGAGGTATGAAACAGCGACTGGGAATCGCTCAAGCACTGCTGAACAACCCAAAGCTTTTGATTCTCGACGAACCCACCGCAGGGCTAGACCCAAAAGAACGAGTGCGTTTTCGCAACCTTATCGCGCAGATCGGTAAAGACAGTATCGTACTTCTCTCTACTCATATCGTTTCCGACATCGAGCATATTGCCGATGAGGTACTCATGATGAAAGATGGGAATTTGATTTACCACGGAGCATGGGATGAACAAATGGGTGATTTAGAGAGCTTCTATCTTGCGCAATTTGAGGCGGGTAGCCATGAATAATCTATTTACCATGTATGGTTATGAGCTGAAAAAACTGGTGCAGAAGAAGTTACTTTGGGTCTCTCTTCTTGTCTGCATGGCAGCCATTGCCTTTTCGATCTTGTTTCCTTTAACGGGGGGCCATTTCGTAAATAGTGTATATATTGGCACAAATTACGAGCAGCATCTGATCGATCAAGCGCACCGCAAAGCACTCAGCGGCAAGCCCATAGATCAATCCCTGCTGGAGGAGACCCTTGCCGCCTACAAGGATTTGCCGATAGAAACGAATTATGTTTTAACGGAAGAATACCAGACCTATGCCCGTCCGTATAGCGATATCTTCAATTTGATCAGGTCATGGACCGGTATGGACAAAGGAATCGCCCAGCAGTGGGCTCCCGATGAAGCTGCTTTATATGCTGCCATGATGGAGCAGTTTGAAAAGGTAGCCATTAACAACCATCTGACTGAAGAGGAGGCTGCATACTGGCAAGGACGGGCCGACACCATTACAACCCCTATTGTGTATCAGTTCCATGAAGCATACCGAATTATCTTGGAGAAT
>JAZRNS010000119.1:0-3402 GCA_045648245.1 Faecousia sp.
TCCTTTGCTCATATGAACACCTATAATCCTCGCACTTGGCAATTCAAAATCCAGGTTAGAATATATACCCCATGACCTTTGATAAAATGTTGTGTATAGTGAGCCGTGGGACATTCTGTCCCAAGAAAATAATTTGGCTGAAGCCGCACATTTTGCAGTCATAATCCGTTAAACATCATGAAGGGAGGTTTTGTAGCACATGGATATTGAAGAACAATATGACAAAATATACCGTTACTGCTATTTCAAATTGTACGACACGCAGTTAGCACAGGATATTACGCAGGAAACCTTTCTTCGATTTTATAGGCAGGGGTTAACTCTTGATAACGACAAAGACCTGCCGTACTTATATACAATTGCAAAGAATCTGTGTATAGACCACTTTAGAAAGCGGACGGTTGAAAGTTTAGAAGAAATAACAGAAGAAGTTATAGATGACCCAACCGAAGACCTGATAAGTAATTTAACATTAAGAATGACTATATCAAAATTGCCGGAAGATGAACAAGAGTTGATTTTCCTACGATATGTAAATGAAGTATCCATTACAACGATTTGCAAAATCACCGGCTTATCCCGCTTTGCTGTATATCGGAAATTATCTAAATCTTTGAAATGGTTGAAAGAGGAATTATTGAAGGAGGGATTTTCAAATGGATAATAAATTAAAACGGAACATTCAAAAAGCATTTGAAGCCCCGAGGCCAAACCGGCAGGAAAAGGCACGATTTTTAAGAGCATTACCCGGGCCAAGAATTAGTATGTCCCGCTTTATATTAGTACAGGCATCATACATGAGGAAAATGACATTGGTGTTTTCTGTTCTGTTGCTGCTGCCTGCGGTGATCGGGGCTAATTATATCAGCGAAAATACATTATGGATCGTGTCTGCGTTTGTGCCGATTTTAGGACTTTTTGCAGTAGCGGAAAGCACTCGCTCCACAATATACGGAATGAGTGAATTTGAAATGTCTACCCGGTTTTCTTTGAAAAGTGTGGTAATGGCAAGAATGAGCGTTTTAGGCGTACTTGATTTCATTGTTTTAGTCTGTGCCATTCCACTGTGTTACACCGGAAGCGGATTTTCTTTATTGCAAACAGGACTATATCTGCTTGTACCATATATGATGACTGTCAACATCAGCTTATGGATCATTCGACACTTCCAAAGCCGAGAAACGGTTTATGTATGCATGAGTGTTGCAGCATTGATTGGCGGAGCTAATGTCGGACTGCATTTTATCACAGATATTATATACCAAAATACCTACATTGTTTGGTGGTTTATTTTATCAGTTCTCCTATTTGCAGGAATGGCGCATGAGATATATTTAGCAATAAAACAAACGGAGGAATATACATGGAACTTATCATTGACAGACTAACAAAGCAATTCCAAAACAAAATCGCAGTAGACCGTGTCAGCCTGCGTTTGCATAACGCCGTTTTTGGCCTTTTAGGCACCAACGGCGCAGGGAAAACAACTCTAATGCGTATGCTCTGTGGCATCCTGCAGCCTACAAGCGGCACTATCACTTTTGATGGTATAGACGTGAGTGAGGAAGGGTATCGAGCAATACTCGGGTATTTACCTCAGGATTTCGGTTATTATCCGGAATTTACTGCTATGGATTTTCTGATCTATATGGCGGCATTGAAGGGATTGCCCAAGCCGTCAGCTAAACGCAGAGCAAATGAGCTTCTGGAATTGGTCGGTCTTGAGGACATGGGGCGTAAAAAGATCAAAACGTTTTCGGGCGGTATGAAGCAGCGGCTTGGAATCGCTCAGGCATTGCTAAATGATCCGAAGCTGCTGATTCTCGACGAACCCACTGCAGGGCTAGATCCAAAAGAACGAGTGCGTTTTCGCAACCTTATCGGGCAGATTGGTAAAGACAGTATCGTACTCCTATCCACACATATCGTTTCCGACATCGAGCATATTGCCGATGAGGTGCTTATGATGAAAGATGGAAATCTGATTTATCACGGAGCATGGGACGAACAGATGGGCGATTTAGAGAGCTTCTATCTTGCGCAATTTGAGGAGGGAAGCCATGAATAACCTGCTTATCATGTACCGATTTGAACTGAAAAAGTTGGTGCAGAAGAAGCTGCTGTGGATATCTCTTCTCGTCTGCATGGCAGTTATTGGCTTTTCTATCCTGTTTCCTTTAATGGGCAGTTATTTGGTAAACGGCACGTATGTAGGTACAAACTATGAAGAGCATCTGATCAATCAAGAATACCGAAAAGCACTCAGCGGTAAGCCTATAGACCACTCCCTCTTGGAGGAGACGGTTGCCGCATACAATGATCTGCCCACAGGAAGCAATTATCTTTTAACCGAAGAATACCGTACCTACGCTCAACCGTACAGAGAGATCTTTAATTTGATTCGAGTATGGACGGGTATGGATAAAGAAGCAATCGAACAGTGGTCTCCTGATGAAGCTGCGTTATATGCTGCCATGAGAGAACGCTTTGAAGAATCGGCTGTTAAAAACTATCTGACTGAGGCTGAGATTTCATATTGGCAAAGTCATGCAGATAGTCTTGAAACTCCTGTTGTATATCAGTTCCACGAAGGATACGGATGCATCTTAGAAACCTTTCTCACCGTAGGCTTTATGATGCTGATTTATGTCGCTATCACCCTTTCAAGTAGCTTTCCCGATGAGCATACTCACCGAACTGATCAGCTTGTTTTATGCACCTCGAACGGTAAAAAACGGCTCTATTGGGTCAAGCTGCTTTCAGGAATCACAGTTGGCTGTGTGGGTGCATTGCTTATGGCATTGCTGACCTGGGTGCTGAGTCTGCGGGTATACGGTTCGGAGGGCTTTGATGCCGCAATACAGCTATTTTATACCGGCTACGCTGGCAATATCACTATAGGACAAGCATGTCTTGTTGCATACGGTTGTCTGATTGTAACTGCGATTTTTATCAGCGTATTCGTCATGCTTTTGTCCGAACTTTTTAGTAGCAGTATTGCCGCAATGTCAGTTACCACCGGCATGATCCTTGCAGGAATGATTATTCAGATACCGGCACAGTATCGCATATTGGGACAGTTATGGGATTATCTTCCTACCTGTTTTCTGTCCATGTGGAACACCTTTGATAGCCGTTTGATTTCTATGTTTGGAATGCACTTCACCTCATATCAAATCGTTCCTTTGATCTACGTTGTCGTCGCATCGCTGCTGGCATTCCTCGGAAGCCGTATCTATTGCCGCTGTCAGATCAGCGGAAGATAAACGCATACCTGTTATAACAAGCAGTTGCATCACAACCACCTGACACAATTCCGCAGGCGATTTTGCAACTTTTTCTGCAACAAAAATTTTGATAAATGAAATAATGGGTGGAAAAACAGGTTCAAAATTGCCGTTT
>JAZRNS010000120.1:0-4991 GCA_045648245.1 Faecousia sp.
ATTGGTACCGAGAACACACACGCTTTAGCTTTTGCAAAATATTACAATCTTCCCGATCCGGAAACCGGAAAAATGCACCACGACGATGTTCGTGTAACTGCTATTTGGGGTGAGGATCAAAATGCAAACGATGTAATTGTAAAAGAAACCGGCGTAGCGTTTGTTGCACAGAAAATTGAGGATCTGTTGGAGTGCGTAGACGGTGTTATGATTACAAGCCGTAAAGGCTCGGTACATATGGCACAGGCACTTCCTTTTGTTCAACGGAAGATTCCCCTATTTATTGATAAACCCTTTACATCTGACCCTACAGAGGCCGATGCACTCATTGCAAAAATCATGGAATACGGGTGTCCTGTCATGGGCGGCTCTGCCTGTAAGTATCTGCCGGATGTCAAAAAGATAAAAGATCTTGTTGCGCAGCTGCGGGCTGAGGGTGTTTTCTACGGTGCATCTATGAGCTTCCGCGTTATGCTGGAGAGCCCCTATGATGGTATCTATTTCTACGCCCCCCATTTGGTTGAAATGTGCTTAGAGGTTTTTGGCTTTGATGTAAAGAATGTGCAGGCAATGCGCACAGGTAATAACCTACTTGTCAATGTCCAGTACGAAAACGATGCCGTATCTTTGCAGTTCGTTGCATTCGGTAAGCAATCCGCACTTATCTATTCTAAAGAACAAAACTATCATTTCGATATTGATACAACCGGTCTATACGCAATGGAGGCTGCCCCCTATGCAGAACTTCTACAAGGAAAACATGAACCTCTGACTCCCGAACAGCTGGTAAAGCCCGTTCATATGATAGCAGCCATCAAGAAGTCTATGGAAACAGGAAAAATCGTTGCTATGTAACATTGATATGTTCAAGGAGTAAACAATGATTATTGATATTCATGCCCATATTTGGGGCAACACTCCGGAAAGACTGGCAAATTCCAAAAATCTTTTAAGAGGTGCTGCAAAAGACTTTGGTATTAACCGAATCTATGTTTCCGGTCTGCGCAGCACAATCTCAGACGAAGCGGAAATCGATTATCTTAACGATGAAGTCTATAAGTTTATGAAGGAAGAACCGGAATTGATCGGCGGAGCAGTCTATATCAATCCTGAAAACAAAAATGTCCTGGATGTTCTAAAGCGCACTACAGAAGATCAAGGCTTTGAAATGATCAAGCTTTGGTGCTGTACTTTTGCAGATGTACCTGCAATGGATCCTGTTATGGAATATGCAACCGAAAACGGTTTGCCGGTTTTGTTCCATAGCTTTAAAAAATCCAACGGACAATCCCCCAATGAAACCACCGGCATTCATGTGGCAAATCTTGCCCGCCGCCATCCTAAGGCAAAGATTCTGATGGCGCATCTAGGTGGCACGGTCTATGACGGAATCCCCGCAATTCGGGATCTCCCCAATGTTTGGTGCGATCAAAGCGGCACAATCTATCACGGTGAGGACCTAAACTACGCAGTTGAAAACATCGGTGCTGAACGAATCCTTTACGGAACGGACAATGTTTTCCTGACAAACATAGGTCAAATTCTAGGTGCCAACCTGACAGACGCTCAACGAGATATGATCTTCCACAAAAACGCCCAGAAGCTTTTGGACCGGAATTTCAGATTGTAAGGAGTGCCGAATATGAAAAGACTTGATTTTAACTGTTACTGCGGAAACTGGCCCTTCTTCCGCACTCGATACAATACTGTAGAAAAGATCAGTCAGCTACATAGCCGTTGCAGCATTGAGGGCGGTTTTATCTCCGCTATTGAAGCAATTTTCTATCAAGACCCCTACGAGGCTGAATTGCAGCTTGCAAAACAGCTGGAGGGTACTGCTTATATGCACGCAATGACTCTGAATCCTATGATCCCCGGATGGAAAAATGATCTTGATCGTGGCGTCAGGGAACTAAACATTAAGGCCGTTCGGCTAATCCCCGGTTATCATGGCTACAGCTTATCTGAACCTGCGGTAGATGCAGCTTGCGAAGCCATTCGTGCATACAATCTCCCTCTCATTCTGACACTCCGCATTCTTGACGAACGAACAACCTGGATGGTCAACCCTAGAAAAATTGAACTTGAGGAGATTTCTGCATTTTTGGACAGCCACAAGGACATGGTTACACTAATTACCTGTGCAAGAGCAAGGGAATTACAGATACTTGCGCCACAATTCGAAGGCAGAACCAATCTGTTTACTGATGTATCCGGCCTTAAGGATAGCAACTACATTGTGGAAACCATCAGTCAGTGCATCGGCAGCGACCGTATTGTCTACGGTTCTTCCGCTCCTCTTTTAGAACTCCAATCAACAACCATCATTGTGGACAGAGCAAAGCTTCCTGAAGATACAATCGCCCAGATTTTTAGCGGAAACAAATTTCTGAATTTATTATAACAAAACCAAATTGGCGGGGCGCACATTCCGTGCTCCCCGCCATGTACTGTATAAGGAAAACCAAAGAAAGTCGTGCCTTATGCCTGCAATATCTATTGTAGAATTGGGCGCAATATACATAGCGAAAGGCATATAGCTGCGAATCAAATCCGGCAGATCGTTGTTGCCCACAGTTATATAGTTCTCCTCTGCACCGGAATTTCGCAGGGTCTGCATGATTGTTTTCAGTCCGTCTTCATATTCTTTCTCGGTGTTAATACCTGCACAATGAAAATATGCGCCCACGCTCCGCATTTTCCCTCAAACATCGTTGAATTTTTCCTATTATATCACAAAAATACTGATATACCCGCAGCATTGACATATAACCGGTTTCGGGGTAAAATAACATTGAAATTACACGAAGGAGATAATTATGTCTGGATTACGATTTCATCTGGCAGTCATTGCCGCAAAATGTGCTGGCAGACTGATCCGTTTAAGCGGTCGAGATGGTTCTCACACCCCTGGCGTGATTGCTTTGAAAATTTGTCCTAACTTTATGTCCAAAGCACCAAAGGCGCCCCTTGCGATCTGCGTTACTGGCACAAACGGCAAGACCACCGTTTCCAACCTGCTGACAGATGCATTACGCGCAAGCGGCAAGCAGGTTGTTAACAATCGCACCGGCTCTAATATTGTTCCCGGTTGCACCACTAATTTGCTCAACAGCCTGAACTGGCTTGGCAAGTGCAAGGTAGATGCTGCTGTGTATGAGGTGGATGAGCGAGCATCTCGCTTGATTCTGCCCTATATTAAGCCGGATTATCTTGTGGTAACCAACCTGTTCCGAGATTCTCTAAAGAGGAATGCACACCCGGATTATATCTTCAGTGTGATTGATACCTATTGTCCGGACACCACGAAACTGATCCTCAATGCAGACGAGCTGTGCAGCAGTATGCTTAAACCCAACAATGCGCGGGTATATTACGGCATCGGTAAGATGGATACCGACATCACCCAAACCATTAACATTGTTGCAGACTATTCTCTGTGTCCGAAATGCGGCACAAAGCTGCAGTACGAATATCTGCGCTATCACCATATTGGCCATGGAAAATGTCCCTCCTGCGACTTCACCTCTATGAACGCAGACTATCTGGTATCCAAAGTAGATACTGTTAACATGCAGCTTACCCTGAAACACGGAGAAAATGAGACTGCATTCCCCCTGATCAGCGATATTACCTTTAACATTTACAATGAATTAACAGTGATTGCAACACTTCTGGAGCTTGGCTATACCACAGATCAAGTTTATGAAATGGTCGCCAAAATTCAAGTTCCGGATTCCCGGTTGAATCAGACTACAGTTGGCGGCGTTACAGTGGTTCAGGCAATGAGCAAGGGACAAAGCGCCATTTCCTCCTGCCGCACATTTGATTATGTATCCAGCCAACCCGGCAAAAAAGCCGTTGTGCTGGCAATGGACGATGCCTATGACCGCAAAAAAAGTATAGAATATGTAGGCTGGATCTATGATGTAGATTATGAGTTCATGACGAGAAACGGTATTGAACAGGTGGTCGCAACCGGCCCTCGCTGTTATGACCATAAGGTTCGCCTACTCCTTGCCGGCGTGCCTGAAGAGAACATCTCCTGCTCTGAAGACGAGATGGGCGGCATTGATCTGATCGACACTGACCGCGTGGATTCTGTATATATTCTCTACGACACATCCACCTATACCCTCTCCTGCCAAATGAAGGAGAAACTCCTGAAGAATTTGGAGGCACAAAATGAAAATTGAGATTCTATATCCAGAGTTGTGCTGCCTCTACGGAGATAAGGGCAACACACTATTTCTGCAAAAATGCCTGCCTGATGCAGAATTTATCTTCACGCAGGTAAATGATAAACCGCAATTTCTGCAAGACGATGTAGACCTTTGCTGCATGTACTCCATGAGTGAGGCAAGCCAGGAGCGGATTTTAGAGAGACTGACCGTTTGGAAGACAGAGATTTCCGAAAAATGCATGAACGGAAAGACACAGTTTCTCCTGCTGGGAAATGCCCTGGAGCTTTTTGGTAAGTACATCCAGCGGGAGGACGGCAGCAAGGTGGAGGCTCTTGGTGTTTTTGATACCTATGCTGTGCGCCACGCACCCAATCGCTTTAACACGCTGATTCAGGCAAAATTTGAGGATATGACATTGCTGGGTTATACAAGCCGTTTCTCTGACACATTCGGTATTTCCCAGGAAATTGCTATGTGTCAGGTGGAAATTGGCACAGGTTCTGCCCCGGAAAGCAAACTGGAGGGTATCCGAAGCGGACGGGTTATTGCAACCTATCTGCTAGGTCCTCTGCTCGTATCCAATCCTGATTTTTCAAAATGGCTGTTAATGCAACTGGGCATAGAAAACCCCGAGTTTCCCTTTATGGATGCATTGTACAAAAGCTACGAAACCAGAAGAAAGGAATTCCAGCGACCGGATCTGGAGCTGGATTGACAACATGAAAGGTTATCGTCCTACAAAAGCAGTAATCAATCTTGGCGCAATCAGACGAAACACCAAACAAATCATTCATAAATATCCGGGGT
>JAZRNS010000121.1:0-8611 GCA_045648245.1 Faecousia sp.
GCTCTGATCGGTGCGGGCTCTATGGTGGCGGTGAGCCGAAAAAGCCCAGACTACACCCACAGCCTGGAATACCGTTTCGGAGCGCTGTCCGGCTATCTCACGGAAGAAGGGATCTCCCCGGAGGAAGTGAAAATGAGCAGCAGCAGTGTGGCTTTTCCCATTCCGGAAAGCTTTTATGACCAAATACCAAACAGCACCACAGGAATTTGTACGCTGACCGTGAAGACCTATTCCGGCAGCACCCAGATCGGCACAGCAATGACCTGTAAATTTACAGTAACAGCAGCAGAGAATCTGTGCCGTCCTGTGGTCAGCGGTTCGGTGGTGGATAGCAACGAAGCTACCGTAGCATGCACCGGAGATGAATCCGTTCTTGTACGGGGAAAATCCAATGCCCTTTGCACCATGACCGCAGAGGCAAAAAATGGCGCTACTGTAAAAACAAAGACAGTTGGTGGCGAGCAGATCACCGGAGAAACAAAAACCTTAATCGGATTCCAGCAGCAAGCGGTCGTTTTTCGGGCAACGGACAGCCGGGGCTATTCTGCCTCCTATACCGTTGAACCCCAGATCGTTGATTATGTGGAGCTTACCTGCAATATATCTGCTGTCCGCACAGACCCCACCAGCGGAAGCGGAACCCTTACGGTGGGGGGCAATTTCTTTGACGGCTCTTTCGGCGCACAGGATAACGTACTGGAAATCTACTATCAGATCAATGACGGGGAAGCTGTTTATATTGAGCCCGAAATTGCAGAAGGCCAGTATATGGCGGTTGTTCCCCTTTCGGGAATGGACTACTTGTGCAACCACACCATCACAGTTTGCGCAAAGGACAAGCTGATGGAGATCACCCGAACTGCCAATATCAAAAAGGGTATTCCTGTATTTGATTGGGGCGAGAACGATATGAACATCAATGTACCCTTAAGCATCATGGGAGAACCGCTAAAGCATGAACTGCAGACTTTGACACAACTGGATGCATTCCATTTCGGCGATGGCGAACTTCGTGTAGGCTATGGAATCGTTGAAAACAATGCTTATTTGGCTGTGGGCATAGGGTGGATTTCAATACAGTTTCGGGTAACAGGTATGTCAAAGCTCATGAAGCGGGTGAAATACGGCAACAACCAATGGACCGAATGGACAGAAATATAAAGGAGAGGATCAAATGTTTAAAATTGCATATGCAGCCGGACACAATCTGCACACCACCGGCAGATGTGTGCCCAAATCCTTAGACCCCCAAAAAACCAAGGAGTGGGTCTTAAATGACCGGGTGGCAAGGTATTTTGCCCAGGCAGCCCAGCAGTACCCGGAGGTGGCTGTGCTGCGGGTAGACGATCCTGAGGGAAAAGCTGCGGTAAGCTTATCCGGCAGATGTAAACAGGCAAACGATTGGGGCGCAGATTTTTGCCTTGCCATTCATCACAATGGCGGTATAAACCTTGGAAACGGCGGCGGTATCGTCGCCTACAGTTACCCCGGCAGCAAGCAGGGGGCGCTGTATCGAAATACCATTTACGATGCCTGCATCGCAAATGGCGGTTTGCGGGGCAATCGGGCAAATCCAAAAACAACGGCCAATTTTCAGGTACTGCGGCAAACCCATGCACCGGCAGTGCTGATGGAGTACGGCTTTATGGATTCCAAAACCGATGCCCCGGTCATTCTTTCTGAGGATTATGCAAAAAAAGTGGCATATGCCACTATGGAGGGTATTGCCAAATGTGTGGGATTGAAAAAGACGCAAACACAAAATGAGGAGGTATGTAAAGTGGAAGTAAAAGCACTATCTTACGGTAAGCAGAATCAGGCAGTAAAATCACTGCAGATTCTGCTGATCGGCTTTGGTTATAGCTGCGGCAGCAGCGGTGCAGACGGTATGTTCGGGGCAAACACATTGTCTGCGGTGAAGAAATATCAAAAGGAGAAAGGGCTGAGTGTAGACGGCGTGGTAGGCGCACAGACATGGGGCAGCCTTTTGGGCACAGCATGACAGAAGCCGTTGTAACAGCACTGATTACCGGCGGCTTGTCCCTGGCGGGCGTGATAACCACCTGCCTTGCTACCGCTCGAAAAAACGAAACGGCGTTGAAAATTTCTCAGGCAGTTACAGACACCAAAATCGAGGAGCTGACCCGGGAGGTTCGCGCCCACAATCACTTTGCCCAACGGATGCCGGTGGTGGAAAACGAGATCGAAAACATCCACGGCACCTTAGAAGAACTGAAAGCATATCATAAGCCAACAACATGAAGGAGGTACATAGTATGAAAGCCATTCTTACCAATTTTGCGAACCTTTTGAAGGTGAAGACCCTGGTAACGCTGGTGGTGGTCGGCATATTTGCGGTGCTGGCGCTGCGGGGCAGCATCAGTGCAGACAATGTGATGATCGTGGTTTCTATGGTGGTATCGTTCTATTTCGGTACACAGCATGAGAAACAATGCGTTGAAGCATAAAGAAAAGGGCTGCCGCAGCCAAACAAGCTGCGGCAGATATTTTTTCTAAAAAATGGTTTAAATCCCGAAATGCTGGAAATACTGAACTACGGAGGTGCTTAAAATGCGCAATAAAAAATTCACCAAAAGCTTCGGCGGCAAGGGCTACTACATAGCCCTGATCCTGTGCGCTGCGGCGATTGGGATTTCCGGCTATTTGTACTACCGAAACGCAAACGATACCAGCCTGCAAAAGAACCCGGCCTCGTCCGATCAGGTACAAGACAACGGGGTAGAGGTTGTGGCAACAGAGCCGGGGCAGGTTGATCCAACCGACTCCAGCAATCCGCCCACCCAACCTTCTAAGCTGCCCGGTAAACGGATCAAGCCGGTAAACGGCGAGGTGATTGCAGATTATGCCATGGATTGCCTGAGCTATAACCAGACGACCAGGGATTGGCGTGTCCACAGAGGTGTGGACTATGCAGCAGAAGCAGGCACAGCGGTTATGGCGGCGGCAGACGGAACAGTCTATACCATCTATGAGGATGAAACTATGGGTATGACTGTTGTGATTCGCCATGATAGCGGCTATGTTACCCAGTACAGCAGCTTGTCTGATAAGCTGGAGGTATCTGCCGGCGATAGTGTTACTGTCGGTCAGACCATTGGCTATGTGGGAACATCCGCTCTATTGGAAAGTGCCATCGGGGATCATGTTCATTTCAGCGTTACCTGCAATGACATCTATGTAGACCCCGCAGAATTTTTAGAGTAACCGTTTCTTCATTTTCTTTCCTCTTGAAAGGCCCGCTATCCATTTTGGATAGCGGGCCGATTTCTTGTTATGTCATTGTGAACCAGCGCACACGCTGGTGTGGCAATCTCCTGCAATTATTACAAGCTATTAGGGAACAATCGTGCGTCTGTGTGGGGAATAAAGCAGGCGGCAACGAAGGAATCCATATAGCCGGGGTAGGTAGACAACTCCAAATAGGTCATGTTGGCAGCCACTTCCGCACATTTGGAAATAGCTTCGTCGCTGATGACCATAGCATAAGCGCCGGTGAGGGAGGCATTGCCGATATAGTGATACTTCTGCTGTTCAATATCCGGGAACATGCCGATATTTATGGCGTTCTTCATGTTGATACCCGAGCCGATACCACCGGCAACATACACCTTGTCGATGCAATCGGGTGTCATATCTACAGACTGCAAGAGAGTGTCAATGGCGGAGAAAATAGCACCCTTGGCACGGATGAAATTGTCAATATCCACTTCATTAATGGAAATCTCTCTGCCGGTTTCCGATTCCTGGGCAGTGGCGATCACATAACGCCCCATGCCGTGCTCGTCCCGCTTGACCCGCTCACCCTCCCGGACAAACAGACCCTTGGGGTTGATGATCTTGCAGCGGAACAATTCCGAAATGATATCAATAATGCCGGAGCCGCAAATGCCAACCGGCTTCTGCCCGTTATCGCCTACAACGATGAGGGCAGGCTCCATGGTATCTGCATCAATGGAGCATGCTTCAATGGCGCCGTCGGTGGCGCGCATACCGCAGGAAATGTCGCCGCCTTCAAAGGCAGGACCGGCAGAACAGGCGCAGGACATCAGGAAATCCCGGTTGCCAAATACCAGCTCCCCATTGGTGCCAAGGTCAATAAACAGGCACATTTCGTCGGTGTCCCAAATGCGGGTAGCCAGTGTTCCGGCGGTAATGTCGCCACCTACATAAGAGCCAATGTTGGGGGCAATGACCACAGGTGCCAGAGGATTTGCAGGCAAATTCAAATCTCCGGCCAGCAGACCCTCCCAGGAGAAGAAACTGGGGATATAAGGATCCATACGCACAGGGTCAGCATCCACACCCATCAAAAGATGATTCATGGTGGTGTTGGCACCAATGCTCAGCCGTAAAATGCTGCGGGCAGAGAGCTTTGCGGTTTTACATAGGTTGGTAATGATGGGGGTTAGTGTATCTTTGACGATGGCGTCCTGCAGCTTTTTCTTGCCGCCGGGACGGCTTTGCTCAATAATGCGGTTGATCACATCTGCGCCGAAGCGGATCTGTCCGTTGCCGGAAGAACCCTTGGCAAGAAGCTTGCCGCTACACAGATCGGTGAGCACCATGGTAACGGTGGTTGTGCCAATGTCAATGGCACAGCCGGCAATCACAGTATCCGCCGGATCGCAAATATCCATGCACAGGAAGGCGTTTTTCTGTAGCTGACCCTTTACACAAACGGTGAAGTGATACTCCCGCAGGGTGGCGGCAAGCCTTACCATCACGCAGTAGGGGATACGCACAGCTTCTACACCCAGCGCCTCTTTGATTGCCCAAGTCAAACGCTCATTGTCGGGCATGGTGTCGTCCATGGTAGGCTCTGCCATGGTAACCACCACAGCGCGATAGGTGTTGGTGAAGGCAATGCCGCTGTCAGCAAGACCTGCCTGTGCATCTTTGAAAATAGCCAATTCCTCAGACGAGGACAGGTCCGCGGTCTTCATGCGGCTTTGGTATGCAGATGCAATATCCGGCACAAGCACCACGCAATCGCCGGTAATTTTGGCATTACAGCTTAAACGCCAGCCGGCATCCCATTCTTCCTGAGAAATGTGGCGGCTCATAATGCATTCCAGCTCCCCCTCCAACAGCTTCACACGGCACTTGCCGCAAGAGCCGTTGCCGGAGCAGGGGGCATCGATCGCCACATTGGCACGGCGGGCAGCCTCCAGAAGATTGTCCCCCGGATTGCAGTCGATGACCACCGGCGTACCGCCTTCAATTTGAAATGTTACTTTACTCATAAGCTACCTCATAATAGTAGTTTTTCTGCATTGATTATAATGTTCCAAAAGGAAAAAGTCAATTGCAATGAACCGGTGTCTATGCTACAATAGACCTATCTATAAAAGGAAGGATAAGTAAAACAGCCCGGAGTACTACCTTTCGATCTCCTGCCACTGCGCCGCATATATCCATATAGAAATATAAAACGGAGGCGATTTCGTGAAGCTTAATTACAAACGCACCATTTTTGTCGGCTTTGCCTTTTTTCTGATCTGTGCATTCTGGCAGATCTACGATGTAACCATTGCCATGACCCTGACCAATAAATTTGGTATGAGTCAGGATATATCCGGCATTATTATGGCGCTGGATAATATACTGGCGCTGTTCATGCTGCCTTTGTTTGGCGGGATCTCAGACCGCTGTAAGAGCAAGTCCGGCCGCCGCACGCCTTTTGTGCGAACCGGCACGATTCTGGCAGTTGTATTTTTGATGCTGTTAAGCTTTGCAGACAATGCCCAGCTGAAAAATATTGCAGCTTATTCCAAAGTGAACGACCCTGCCACCATGGAGCGCATTTACGACGAGCAAAAGGATACCCCGCTGAAAACCCCCGAGGGCATTCCGTTTACACTGGCAGAGGTTTACCCCGACCGGGCGGAGTTTGCGTCTCTTACCACCGAATCCAAAACCACCGAGCGGAATCAGTTCGGCAGAGAGGTAGAGGTAAATCTCTATACCCGCTATGTAGTGCCTGCCCGGCAGGTATGCGCCAACAGCGCAACCCGTGCAAATCCCACGACCCTGATCGCTTATGTGGGAATTCTTTTGCTTTTGCTGCTGTCCATGGCAACCTTCCGCACCCCTGCAGTGGCGCTGATGCCGGATGTAACCCTAAAGCCCCTTCGTTCCAAAGCCAATGCGGTGATTAACCTGATGGGTAACGCCGGCGGTATTTTGGTGCTGGTGCTGGGTTCTGTGCTGGCGATCTCCAAGGTGAAAAATGCCTATATGAGCTACTTTGGGGTGTATGCCATCGTAGGCGGTTTGATGCTGGGCGCGCTGATCGTATTCCTGCTTACGGTGAAAGAGCCTGCATGGGCAGCCGAAATGCAGGAAAAGAGCATTGCCCTTGGACTTGACAAGGTAGAAGAAGCATCTTCCCCGGAAAAGAAAGGGTTGGATAAGAAAAAATTCCGCAGCCTGATCTTCCTACTCGCTTCTGTTGTGCTTTGGTTCTTTGGCTATAACGCCGTTACCTCCAAATATACGGTCTATGCTCAAAGTGTTTTGGATAAGGATGCTACCCTGACCTTGCTCCTTGCCAATGCCGCGGCGATCGTTGCCTATATTCCTGTTGGTATGGTGGCATCAAAAATCGGCAGAAAAAAGACGATCCTTGCCGGAATCGTTATGCTGTTTACCGCCTTTTTTGTAGGCTGCTTCCTCACTGCCACCAGTCCCAACTGGCTGATGACCATGATGTTCCTTTTGGCTGGCGTTGCCTGGGCAACCATCAATGTCAATTCCTTCCCCATGGTGGTGGAGATGTGCTCCGGTGCCGATGTGGGTAAGTACACCGGCTTTTACTATACTGCTTCCATGGCAGCCCAGTCTGTAACGCCCTATTTGTCAGGCCTGCTTATGAAGCGTGTTGCATGGACCACTTTATTCCCCTATGCATCCGTATTTGTGGCGCTGGCGTTCTTTACTATGCTCATGGTCAAGCATGGCGACAGCAAAGTGGAAGCGCCCAAGGGGCTGGAAGCATTTGATAACGACGATTGATTAGGAAATAAACATGACTGTTTTCATAATTTTTATAGCGCTTTTGGCGCTGTATGTGCTATCCCTTCGCTGCCGCCGGAGAAATCCCCAGCTACAAAAACTGCGTCTCTGGGCATATGCCCACCGGGGCCTGCATGGAAACGGTGTGCCGGAAAACTCCATGGCAGCCTTCCGCTTGGCGCTGGAAAAAGGCTACGGCATTGAGCTGGATGTGCATTTGATGGCCGACGGCAACCTTGCAGTGATCCATGATGCAAGCCTGCTGCGTACCGCAGGGGCGGATGTGCAGATTGAAGACCTGACCCTGAAAGACCTTTCTAAGTACCGCTTGGAAGGCACACAGGAGCAGATCCCGCTGTTTTCCGATGTGTTAAAGCTTTTTGACGGAAAAGCTCCTATGATTATTGAGCTGAAAGCTGAGCGGGGAAACCATGGAGCGCTTGCCGCAGCAGTTTGTAAAATGCTGGAAGGCTATACCGGCGTCTACTGTATCGAGTCCTTTGATCCCCGGGTGATCTACTGGCTGCGAAAGAATCGCCCCCAAATTTGCCGGGGGCAGCTAGCCGAGAACTTTTTCCGGGATCAGGAAGTCAAGCTAAACGGTTTTTTGAAATTTATCCTGACCTGCCAGTTAGAGAATTTTATGGTGGTGCCGGACTTTGCGGCATACTGCTTTGCCCACCGGAAGAACCCGGGTATTTGGCTGGCACAAAAGCTTTGGGGCGTTCAGTGTGTGGCATGGACGATTAAAACACAGGCGGAATATGACACCGCCGTGGCGGAAGGCTGGATTCCCATTTTCGAGGGCTTTTGCCCCTGAATAATCTATAAGGGACTGGAGCAATTACTTGCACCAGTCCCTTTATCATTATTCTGTTTCCGGACAGGCGGCAGCCAAAATCTGTGCCGTTTCCTCCATAGAAGCCTTTGCAGACAAGATGGATTCGGCATAGCCGTTTAACTGCTGGGCAGCAAACTCAGCGGCAGAACCGATCTGTTTTGCGGCCTCCTCTGCTTTTGCTGTTGCCTCAGCCAAAGCGCCATTGGCCTGATCGTAGATCTTCTGCGCCCGCTCTTTGGCAAGCCGCTCAGCCTTCTCTGCCCGGCGGTAAGCCTCCAGCTCTGCACCCTCAGCAGGCATCTGACCTGCCAGTTGCGCTTCCAGCTCGGCGCATCTTGTACGCAACTGCTCCAGCTCATCGTTGGAAGATGCGTTTGCCAGTTGATTGTTTAGCTGCTGAATCTGAGACTGATAGTGGTTATTCAAATATTCAATGTACTGCACCACATCGTTGCGGTTGAAGCCGTTAAATGCGGAACGGAATCGTTGTACTGGCGGCATAAAAAGCCCTCCTTTGTGGGATTTGCTATGAGTATACCATGCTTTTGCTGAAAAAACAACCTTTTGGAAGATAAATTGGGAAGAAGGGGAGAAAAAAGTGCAAAACACCTCTTTACAAACCTGCCATGTTTTGCTATAATAGCGTGGCTGTAAAGCATGCACCGGTGGCTCAATGGATAGAGCATCGGATTCCGGTTCCGAGGGTTGGGGGTTCGAGTCCCTTCCGGTGTACCA
>JAZRNS010000122.1:0-11257 GCA_045648245.1 Faecousia sp.
GAAAATGAAACCAAGAAGCAGCTGGATGCCCGCTTCGGTGAATATGCCGGCAAGGACATGACCGTTATGTACCTTGGCATTGACAAGAAGGCAGTTATGCCCAATACGGCAGAATCTGCCTACTTTGCCAAGAAGCATGCAAAGAACTCAGAAGATGTGCTGTCCAGTCTTACGGATATGTGTAACCAGATCTTTGGCCGAGACACCTTGCCAAAAAATCGGGTTACCAATACAAATGTGGAATTCGATATTTCCATGAACAAGCTCATCGTGTTTGTTCAGGGCGAAAATGTTTCCGGGCTGAAGGTTACCGGCGAAGCCGGTGAAGTTGGTCAGCTGGTCAGCTCCACTTCCACCATGTACGGCACAGCCGGTGCCGGCAACTATACCTCCCAGCCCGATAGCTCCCTGCAGGGCATGATGGTTACTTATACCGATTGTGCGGCAGGCAAGTATAACATTACATATTCCGGCACACCTACCAGCATTGAAGTGTACTACGAGCCCAATGCAGATCTGGACTTTGTCTTTACAGATATTGCAGGCAATACCGTAGACCCCAATGCCCTTTACGAAGGTGAGTACAAAGTCAGCTTCGGCATGAAGGACGGACGGACCGGCCAACTCATCCAATCAGAGCTGCTGGGCAAAACCGCCTATACGGGAAGTTATTTCGTTAACGGTGTGGAAGTTCCCATTACCCAGGAGGGCAACAGCGGCGAAGTTCCTGTGAGCCTGAAAATGGGTGATGCCTTCGATGCAAAGCTTACCGTTACTTATTTGAGCGGTTATACGATCAGTAAGGATACCCGGGATTTCGGCTGGCCTGAAGGCGGTATTCAGGTGGCAGCCCGTCCGGCGGGCGATCTGCGTATTGAGATTAGCGGCGGCAAGCAGGATGGCCCCTATTCCCTGCAGAAGCTGGAAGAGGGAGAGCCTTATATCGCTAAGGTTTACTACCAGGGCCAGCAGCTTACCGGCCAGGAGCTGGAGAAGGTTGAACTGAAATGGGAGCCGGAGTCCAGCAATGCAGAGATCAAACAGACATTTGCAGATGACCATTATGTTCTGTCCATGCATTACAAAGATCCGGAAAACCCCCAAAATACGGTCTGCGGCGAATGTACGGTGTTTATTTACGCCTACTACACCGCTCAGGGCAGCGATCAGTCTCAGGGTCAAGCACCCTTGTCCTACAACATTGACGATGACTTCTCACCCCTGAAAGTTGAATTGGCTGTTACACAGGATTACATCGTAATCTCTGAGCTGGATGAGGCCGCCCCCATTGAGGCAAAGCTGACCATGGAGGGTGCGCCCCTGACGGAAGACCAGTTTGCAGCGGTACAGCTTCAGGTAGATACCCAGGGCATCGCCTACGAGGCAACACCCAACCCGGGGAAATCTTCCTACACCATCCAGCTTAAAGCAACAGAAGGCATTGCAGAGGGTGATTACCTGCTGACCGTAACCGGCGTGTTCACCGACCAGATCGGCAGAACCACCCAGACAGATGCCTATGCACCCCTTCGACTCAGCAGCATGCCCCTGTGGCTGAAATGGCTGATTCGTTTAGGAGTTTTGCTTGCGCTGATCCTTTTGATCATAATGATCATGCGAATCCGGGTATTCCCTAAGTTTATTAAACAGGATACAGATAATTGCACCTTAAGTGTTGGCGGAAGAGATGAAGCACAAAATGCAAATTTCTACGCAAAGCGGGCAGGAAATCAAATTACTGCCTATGTTGAGTGGAATGCAGACGAAATAACCAGAATCGTTGTCAGGGATCTGGCACCGGGCAAAGCAAGCTTCCTGAGTAAGCCTTCTGCAAAGCGCAGTATTCTGGTGAAGAAACCGGAAAGTGTCAGTCTTCTGTCCAGCGGTGCACAATATGCGGAAGTGGCCGGAATCGAATATAAGGTGGATAACACCGGGAATCTCATACCGGTAGACGAGGCACCAGCGCCTTATTTAATAACCAATGGATCCAGCTTGACCATGCGCGGCAAAGTTAACGTGGCAGGTAATATGAAGAATTTCAATACAGAAATACCCCTAATCTTTAAGAAATAAAAGCGGAGGAGAAAAAGAGAATGGAAATCAAGACAGAAAAATTGAAGCCCAATGAAGTGGTTGCGCCTACCTTATTCGTAGGTGTCGGCGGTACCGGCTGTAAGATCGTCAAGAAGGTCGCCGATCTGTGTGCTCCTGAAGAAAAGGAAAACATCAATTTCCTGTGCCTGGATACCAATGTAAACGATCTGACCGACATTGCCAACGGAAAGTCCAAGATCTACTGGGTTCAGACCTCCAACACCCAGACCGTGGGCAGCTATCTGGATTACGACGAGGAAGCCCGCAAGAAGTGGTTCCCTAAGAATGCGGTTATGTACGATAAGACCGTTTCTGAGGGTGCCGGTCAGGTTCGTGCCATCTCCCGTCTGGCTTTGAACTCCACCATCAAGACCGGTAAGATCCGCCCTCTGTATGATTCTATTGACGATCTGTTCCGCAAGACCGGCAAGGACATGAAGCAGGCTATGCGTGTGGTTATTGCTTCCACCGCTTCCGGCGGTACCGGTTCCGGTATTATCCTGCCGCTGAGCATGTTCATCCGGGACTATGTAAAGGAAAAGTATCCCAACACCAGCCTGATCGTTCGCTCCCTGATCCTGTTGCCCGAAACCTTGGACAGCGTTATCGATTCTCAAACCGAGCGGGACAGCCAGGCCCGTAATGCATACGCAACCGTTAAGGAACTGAACGCCTTCATGATGAAGGGCTCCGGCTTCATTGATCTGGATGAGGATCTGAAGCAGTTTAGCGATATGCATGTGAATGTTTCCATCGCGGGCTCTGACAAGCAGAAGTCTTTGGCTCTGCTGCCTATGGATTTCTGTTTCCTGATGGATGGACAGGACGCCGAAGACAGCACCATGATCAGCATTGCGCAGTACATTGATCAGGCTGCACAGGCCTTGTATGAGCAGAATATCGGCCCCATGCAGAAGAAGGCATTCTCCGTAGAAGATAACATCATTAAGGAAATGACCAAGCCCGGCAACTATGGCCGTAACCGTTTTGGCGGCATCGGCGCCGGTGTGATCCGTTATCCCTATGAGAAGATTGCTGACTTCGTTGCTTACGATCTGGCAATCGACAGCATTGGCGGTGATGGCGATGCAACCAAGTGGACAAAGTATGACAAGGCTGTAGAAGCTTACAGAGCAGAACAGAAGAAGCGTGGCGTTCCTATGTCTACATGGGATTCCTATGGCAAGGTATACTGCGATAAATTGATTGCATCCAAGGATAATTTCTCCAAGGATTTGGTCAACACCTTTGAACTGGAAGGCCTGGACGACAAGATCGAAACCTATATGCAGAGCTTTGAAGAGCAGGCTTTCAATACGGTTATGAACGATAACCGCTTTGCCAATATTTACACCGGCGCAAAGAAGTGGAAACAGAAGCCCAATTTCGGCACCAGCGAAAGTAAAATTACCGTTGCTGTTGGCGCGCTGAAAAACTTTGCAGCTAAGGCAGAGGAGCGCAGCAAAGACGGTCAGCCTTTGATCGACGGTATTGTAAACAACTGGGTTGAAGCTGTTTTGACCAACGACCAGAAGACCATTGCAATTCAGGATGCTTACAGCATTGAAAATCTGTTGCGCAATCCTCAGGGTGAGCTGTTCCATCCCTGTGCAGCCCGTTATGTGCTGTATCGTTTGATGGAAAAGTTTGAGGAGAAGATTGCTTCTGACGATAACGAAAATGCACTGAAGGCTATCCAGAAGAGCAAGACTAAGGAGTACTCCTTCAAGTTCTCCAAGGATACCGTTCTGGGCATCGAAGGTTTGGGCAGACTGGTGATCGATCAGCCCTCTTTGTTCGATAAGCTTAAGGGTTACAATGCGCTTAACGAAACCGCAAATCAGGACATTCCTGCATATTTCCGTAAAATTGAGGACTACTGCAAGAAGGAAACCGTCCATGCCGCATACGCCAAGGCCTATCCCTATGTTAAGGCTTTTGCTGAGCAGTTTGAGCAGTTCTTTAACACCTTCGTATACAAGGTTAAGGATCTGAGCCGCAAGAAGATCGATATGATCGATGCGCTGCAGTACAAGAAAGGCGACTCCTTCATGAACATCTGTGCAACAGAAGAACTGCTGAACGAATTGAGCAGATTCTCCCTGCAGAAGGCACAGAAGGAAACCACCATGCTCAACTCCGACATCAATGGCAGCATCTTTGATGCAGTCAAGAACAATGCTATCTTCAAGATGGAGCTGGACAATGCCGGTGGCGGTTATATTGAAGAGGATCGCCGCAAGGACATTTTTGACGACATCCTGATGGGCTACTTTAAGACAAGTGTTCGCGAGAAGTGCGACGATATCGATAAGGATATCATCGGCGCCATCGAGCTGGAGCAGCGCCTGAAGGAGCGTATCCGCCTGCGTGCTGAGAACAATGGCGACAACCAGGTGTTCGAGCAGGTAACGGTAGAAGATGCAAAGCGCCACATTCTGGAAGTTGTGGCAATGGGTGGCCGTATTGCTGCACCTTCCGTACAGCGTGCTACCAACGAAGAACCCAGAGAGATCAAGGTTTGTGCATACAACAAGTGCTTGCTGGATAACCGCAAGTTCCGCGTAAAGGATCTGATGCCCAACGGTGAGGCTGTGGATACCATTTCCAAGTATGAGATCCACTTCTACAATGCGCTTTATAACCTGACTCCCAACAAGCTCAAGAAGTTTGCAGCACCCTTTGAGACGGAGACCGGCAAGAAGAATGCAGGTACTTACCACAAGGCTTACACCGAGTATTCCCGCCTGATTGGACCGGATTCTACCAAGAATGCTGCAATTTCTACCCACATCGATAAGTCCTGGGACTCCATCAAGAGCATGCCCGAGTTGGACTTCGAGTATCAGCAGCAGGTTATCAGAAAGGTACATAAGGCCTTCGTATACGGCTTGATCCACGGTGCGATCCAGCAGCGTCCTCTGTCTGCAGTAGCAAACGGCAAGAAGGTTTACCTGTACAGAGATTCTGACAACCGGGATGTAGAGCTGCAGGTTCCCAACGGCACACTGTGCGATGAGTTCTATGAAGTTCTGGATGCGCTGTATGTCAACTCCAAGGTTGTTGAGGACATTGGCCTGATCAAGAGCCGCAAGAGAGCGATGAGCGAAGCAAAGAACTGTAACTACGAGAGCACGGAGTTCTTTAAGGATATGTCCAAGTTCAACCTGCTGACACTGCTGGATATTGACGATGCAGCAGCCCATGATACCAACGACGGTTCCCAGAAGGGCCTGGAGGCATTGAAGGATGAGCTGCGCAAGAACAAGGAAGATCGCATTAAGGCAGCTCGCGAAAGCAAGCAGAAGCACTCTGTAGATATGCTCAACGCAGAGGACGACAACAAGTGTTATGTAGAGAATGCAACCAGCTTGTTTGCAATTCCTTTGATGTTCTATTGCACATTGCCCAACTCCGGCCGCTACATCTCTGAGATCACTTCCATGGTTGAGGCAGTTATCGATGTATTCCGTGAGGAGTACAACAAGTGGGAGAAGGAAGAGGATGCAAAGTTCATTCTGTGCAACCGTTTGGTTGACGAGTTGAACCTGCTCAAGCGCAACTATCAGTTCTATGTTGACGAGCTGCGTGCGCCTGCTGCAAGCGAGAACATGGTTCTGGATATCATCCAGAGAAAGATCCGTGATGTGATCCTTTCCGCTCCCGAGCCCGAAGATTACGAGGCTCTGCTGGACAAGGTTGCAAAAGAGTTTAAGGAAAACAACAACGCATAAAAAATAAGTAAGAAACGGAGATGAGTGGTTTGTTCACAGTTTTAATAGCTGAAAAAGAACATATTGATGCCATACGACAGGAAAATAAGCTGTTTTTCGAACCGTTTCTGGATAACAAGGAACTGTCATTGTGTTATTGGAACCCCCAGGGGCAGAATCTTATCGATTCTGTCCCCGGGCTCCTGGACGCTGTGGGTCGCCGCAAGGATTGGCGGGCTGTGATTATTGCCGACACAAAGGGTGAGCGCCTGAAAATGCGCAATCCCTTTGATGTGGTAAACAATTCTGCAGTTACTGCTTTAAATGTGCCTGAGCAGCAGCTAAAACAGGGCGATGATTTCAATGCCTGGGTGAAGCAATGGGAAGACTATTATGCAAACCTGGCAAAGGAAAAAGAGGCTGTTTACAAAAGCGCTATGGAACAACCCTTGCAGAAATTGACCACCTGGCTGTGCTTTAAGCCGGAGGATTATATCCTCAATGAAGTTGTGCAGAAACAGGATGTCAATGATTGGGCAATGGAGAAGATACGCAAGGATAGCCAAAAGCCCAGTGAGCGGTTAGAGCAGTTGGAGCGGGAGCAGTATAAAAAGGACCTGCGAGCGAAGGAACTGATCCGCAGAGAAATTGTTGGGCAGAACTATCTGAATATTGCTTATCCGGCTGAAGTGCACTGCATTTCTCTTCGCACAGCAGAAAACAGCTTCTTCGATCCGGAGAATTACTGGAGCGTGCGGCAGGATTGTGAGTATTCTGCATTTGCAGATCGGAATATGTACTTCGATAAAATGCGGTTTATGGTGTTTGATCTGTTACCCCAGACCCACCGTAATTTCCGCACCGATTATATTCGCTTCTTAGCCTCTGTTCTGATCTTTGTGTCCAACCCCGTCCCCGGCAGTGCGATGCAGGCGCGGCGTCTGTATCAGTTTGAAACAGAAACAGACGATTCTCCCCTGTGTACGTTGGTTACATCCTACGACCGGAAACTGGCAGCCACTTCTGAAGTGATTGACGGTGAGATGGAACGAATCCGCGGAGAGATCCCCGGAGAACTGACGGACAAAGCGGCGGAAGCTCTGTTCTGTACGCCCACTGAGGTAACGGTAGTACTGGATAAGTCCTGTAATCCTGAAAAAGTTCTTGCAGAAAATGATTACGGTCTATTTTTCGATCACCCTGTAAATGAATACGATAAATGGAATCGCAGCTATGATACATCAAAGGAAGCTTTGTCGTACATTGTGAAGCAACAAGCCCGTGCTATTCGAAAGAGTGTTGGTCGGCTCAACGATGCCAGCGAGATTACAGATGTGAATGTCAGCCGCCTGACCCCTTACCAGATCGACGATGTGCGGGAGCATACCAATGCTTCTGAAAATGAGATGGTGGATTCGATCCCGCCGGATCTTTCAGACATTACCCGCTATACAAAGCGCCTGTCCAATGAGTCAGAAAAGGTAAAGAAGACCATCAGTCAGCGCATGACAAAGAAAACGACGGTCGTTTTAAGCATTCTTTGTCTGGCACTGTATTTTGTATGTTTCCTGCCTTTCCTGCTGTCCAATAACAGCACCCCCAGAACCGTTGCAACTGCAGTGGGTTTGTGTGCTGCAATGATGGGGATTCTGGCAGGTATTATGATCGGAACCCTGTTTGTCCTGAGAATGGCTGTGAAGAATTCCGTGCGGTCTTATAACAACACTGCCAACGGTATTTTGGCAGAAATTCAGGCATCACTAAAGAAATTTTCCAAGTATATGAGCGCCTCTTGCAATGTGCGCAGAGGCCATGCGGTACAGCAGTACGCAGAAAAGAATCTGGACGAGTACACCAAAAGCTTGCGTATCCGCAAGAAGCATCAGGAAGATATCCGCAAAACGCGGGCTTATCTGGCTGAAGGCTATGGCGACTATTTTGGGGACCGTTCCTTCTGCGACGAAACAATGTCCCGTCCTTATGAATACGATTTTGACCAGCATGTGGAATATTCCTATCCGGCACCTTTCCTTGCCGGCGATTGCCGTCAGATCGAATTTATGAGCAACGGAAACTTTGTGGAAGTGCCGTCCAGTTATATTCAGCGCATTTTGGTAAGAATGGAGGGAATCTATGAAAACTGATTATTTGGCGCTCATAGAGTTGGCAGCATCCTTTCTTCCTTTCCTACTCTTTGCGATTCTGAATGCAAAGGCAAATGTAAAGAAGCCCGTCCGGAACAGACAGTACCCCATGCCTGTTGTAGCAGTGGCCTATAGTGCTGTGCTGCTGATTTTCCTGAACAAGCTTTCTAACTTCCTGATGGAAAAGTTTTTCCTGTTGGTGGGCGTATTTGATCGTTTTGGCTTGTCCTTTATCAGCAATATTATTCGCAACCTTTACAATAGTTGGGGCGTTTACCTGTCGCTGGTACTGTTTAATACGGCAGCCCTGCTGGCGTATATCACCGTCAAGCGGATCATTACCGCATTCCTGGCTAAGGTTCCGGTGAGCAGAAACAGCTTTGTCGGCTCTGTGGTGGAACTGTTTTATGCTTATGACGAGCAGGACGAAAAGTGGTACATCAAAGAGCATTGCGGACAGGCCCGTACCTTCATTAAGACAATCTATTACGGAAGCTGTCTGGTATCTGCTTTGGCACTGCTGATTTCCAGCGGTCTGTGCATGAACCATCTGGTCAGCGCGCCCTTCTATCCGGTCTTTGCGGTCATCATTATTGGTGAAATGGCATTCTTCCTGGACGGCGTGCATCCTGATGAAAAGAAATCCGGGCTGTCTGTGCAGGGAGATAACTCCAGGCACATGGTCATGTACCCCTTGTTGAGAAAGCCCTTGAAGGCATTGTTTGGAGATAAGCTGTCTGCCGACGGCACAACGGTCAATAATGGGATTTCCCGTGGCGGCGCTATTGAAGATATCCTGATTGACCTGGATAAGAATGGCGGTCATATCGGGCAGAACTATGCAGCATTCATCCGTAAAAAGATGGAGGGCGGTCTGAAGCCCAATGTGGACTATGTGCGCAGTGGCTATGACCTGTCTATCGGTAAGAGCTTGCTGTTTAACACACCCTTCTACGACAAGCTCAATCCCTATGCCTTCTACGCCATGAACCGGGCAATGCTTACCGGCGGCAAGGTACTGATCGTACTCGGACGCCACGGTACAGAGGAAGACCTGTACCAGTGGTGCGATAAGGGCATGCAGCAAGTGTCCAACATCCCGGGTTTGTGGAAGATCGAGGTGCTCTCCGGCAAGAAGCGCAGTGAGGATGACCTGCCGGATATCGGCATTATTTCCCGTTCCGGTGTCCATGATTTGGACATTCACCGGAACAATCTGGCTTTTTTGAAGAAGGTTTCCTTTGTGGTTGTGGTTGAGCCCTCCCGGCTGGTTACCACAGCACAGATCGGTCTGAATCTGCTGATTAAAAACTGCGGACAAGACCGGACGATCACCTTCTGCTCTGTGGATAGAAACTGTGATGGTCTGGTGGATGCATTGTCGCATATTTTGATGACTAATATCACCGAGGTCTCTGCTACAGAATACCCCCACGGAATGAGCTCCTATATGTACTGGACTGCAGATAATGACTATTTGCAGCACCGGATTTTGCCCGGTGTATCCCGATATTTGGGTATTGGAACAGAGCTGTCTGCTGTTGCCCTGAAAAATCAGGTGAAAAAGACCGTTTGGTACGGCGGCGAGACTTACCCCGTGCAGGATGCGCGCTGGATCGCAAAGCAGTATTATTACGATCTGCTGGACTACGCCGCATTGCCCACCAATCAGGAGACCTTTGACCAGTGTTTCCAGACCTCCTTCAATATGTGTAATGAACGGGTCAATGACTATTCCTTCATTACCGTGGAGGATGACCGGAACAACCTGTTTGAAACACGGCGTAACTTTGCAACCATTGCCCAGGAGCAGGGCTTTGTGAATGTAATTTCTTCTGAGTATATGCTCAGAGAGTACATGGCAAACAATACCGAGCTGTTTACAGCAGATGCAAAGGCGATTCCTTACATCACGGCGGACTATGCCCGCTCCAAGCGAAACGCGGTGCTTTCTATGTGCTTACTGCTGTGTATCGATTCTGTACCGGAAGCGATGCTCCACCGGCAAATGATGATGCTGAATCTGAATACCGACGATCCCATTTCTGCACTGTGGGATGAGATCTGTGTGATTTTCAGCAGCGACGAGCAGGTGGAACTGGACAAGAAGGGCAACCGTATCTTGTCTGCACAGAACACGCAAGGTCAGAGCGTATCCTTCCTGAAGGAAGACACGATCCTGTTTAAGCGTGCCTACAGTGTGGAAAACGGCCGGTTTGAGAGTGTTTACACCATTGAAAATGCCGATTTTGTACGGATCATTTTGGACGACCTGCAAAATGCCAGCTACATTGCTGAGCAGGAAAGCAAGGATGTCTATTTGGGCACAGAGCTGAAGGGTCATGTGTATCAAAAATATATGCCCGGCCAGTTCTTTACTCTGAGCGGTAAGTACTATGAAATGGTTTCCACAACTGCGGACAACCGGATTTTGGTGCGCCGTGCATCGGAACACATTGGCGGCAGATTAACTTACCGTCAGATTCGCAATTACACCATTCACAGTGTGGAGAATTCCTCCTCCATGGGTGCGTTGAAGAGTGTGAACAATATTGATATCCACTACCAATTCGCAGACTTCAGCGTGGAAACACCCGGATACTGGAAGCTGGGCGCTTACAACGACTTTGACAATGGCGCTTTGGTTACGGTCAATGGCGTTCCCACCCGTGAATACCATCACAAGCAGATCCTAAAGTTCGATTTCTCCAGGTTGGGAGATGCCTTTACCGATTCTGTCAGAATGACCCTGACGAATCTGCTTAACGAAGTATTTGCAACCTTGTTTGCAGATAATCAGCCTTTCATTTCTGCCATTACCCCCGGTAATTTTGGCGCACCGCTGACCTACAATCTGTCTGTAGCAGAGGGTGTGAATGGGTCTGAAAAGTGCATTTACATTGTGGAAGACAGCCAGCTGGACATTGGCCTGTTGATCGCTGTGGAGCGTAATGTAAACCGTATTTTCCAGATCATTGCCGATTACCTGGGTTGGAACGATGAGCAGATCGAAGAGAGCTTACGGAAGCAGAATGAACCGGAGGAGGAACAGAAGGAAGCCTTTGATGCCTACGAGGAAGGGCCGGAAGAGAAGAAGGGCTTCTTCGGTAGAATCGGAGACTGGTTCAAGGGCCTGTTTAAGAAGAACAAGAAGAGGGAACCGGAAAAAACGGAAGTCCCTGCCGTAGATTACAAGATGATCTACGGAAAGCCCCATAAGCTGGTTGACGGCAAGTGGGTGCCCTGCTCCCATAAGGAATTCAAGAAGATGATGAAGCAGCGCCACGATTTGATCGATCAGCA
>JAZRNS010000123.1:0-25155 GCA_045648245.1 Faecousia sp.
GATGGTTTTAAGAATATAGGGATATCTATATTCAAAGACAAATTCTTTAATTGATTGGATCAAGAAGAACTTGAAAATTTCAGGATTTCTGATTGTGGGATATTGGTAATAGGATTGGATAAATTTCATGTGGGATTCTTCGGTCATAAAGAAAAAGGAACGACAATTGAAATAAAAAACAACGTGGAACAAGGTGGTAAGTTTTTCGAGGGTGAGGATGTTGATTTCAGACTGGATGACATTCAAATAATTATTTTTCATATTATACATAACAAAACTCCTTAAAAACACAAATTCTACTTTATATTAAATTACAACAATTTTTAATAAACTATATAAACTCAAAAACCTCCTTACTTTCTAATACAGTAAAAAGAATCAAAATTTTGCAAATATTCCAGAAAAAACAAAAATTTCGGCAACAAAAATTTGTTACCGAAATCTTACTAATAGTGCGCTTACAAATAAGCAAAAACACGATATGATATACGCGATATTCTATTAAGGAGCGCGGGAATATGAAAAAGAAAGCAAACGGAGAAGGATCCATTGTTAAACGCAAAGACGGCAGGTATATGGCTCGGTACACCATGGGCGACAAGCGCTATGCCATCTATGGTTCCACATTCGAAGAGGTCCGGGTACAATTAACGGACACCCTATCCAAAATAGATCAAGGTATCCACATTTCACCTACCGGATATACTGTGTCTCAATGGCTCCGGGAATGGTTGTTCACCTACGCCCTCCCAACAGTCAAGCAATCCACTTATATTTTCTATGAAAGCTATGTCCGACTCCATTTGGAACGCGCACTTGGAACTAACAGACTAACAGCCCTGACCGTTGAACTGCTCCAACGATTCTTCAATCAGAAGAAGCAGGCTCTTTCTCCTAAATCCCTCAGGAACATCTATAATATGTTACACAACTGTCTTGAGCAGGCAGTAACCAATGGATACCTGGTGCGCAATCCCCTGCAGGGCGTTAAGCTTCCCCAGGTCACCAAAAAGGAAATGTGTATTCTTACCCCCGTAGAACAAAATGCTCTCCATATGGCCGCCCAGGAGTCCCACACAATAGCCACATTTGGTATTATCTTTACTCTCAGCACTGGTATCAGAATGGGTGAAATGCTGGGCCTTCAATGGGGCGATGTGGATTATAGCAATCACACAATCAGAATAAGACGGACAGTTGGACGACTTCAAAAAGTAGATGAGTCTGGGAAACTGATACCTAAGACTGCCGGTGTTCCAACCACTGAGATCGTCGCCAGATCCCCTAAGTCAGTAACAGCGCAGCGCACGATCCCCCTGTTCTCTCAAGTTTGGAACGACCTTATGACTTACTACAAAAAGCAACAGGCACTCCTCCTAGCGCAAAGGATTCCCTTAACACCAACTACCCCCATATTCTCCACGCCTTTGGGTATTGTGTATGAGCCCCGAACCTACGAGGACTTATTCAAACGGACGCTCTCTGAAGCGGGTGTTCCTGATATCAACTTCCATGCCCTGCGACACACCTTTGCCACCAGAGCCCTGGAAGCAGGTATGGATATCAAGGTTCTTTCCTCTATCCTAGGCCACGCTCAAGCCTCAACCACACTTAACCTTTATGCCCACGCTCTCCCTGACCACAAGAGACAATGCATGGAAAAAATGAGTTTCTTTTATGGGAGCACACATCAAGAAGCCCTTACCTAATATCTTAAATGGCAACGCCTCACTGGATTATAATCCAGTGAGGCGTAATTTCTAATAATGCATTAGACAAATTGGTGTGACAACTGCTCGCTAAACGACAGTGCTGTTGCATCGTTTTTAACAAGCAATCTCATAGTCTCCATTAACAAAGCACATGCTAAAATTGCTGAGTCATCGAATTGCAAATCACCATTCATTACATCACTATAATCTTTATATAAGTTCATTCTTATTTTTCCATGAACAAAGTCAGACCTTTGTTTATATATATTTCTAATTTGTTCTTTTGTAATCGATGGGAAGAGATAATTAATCCGGTTTTGCAATTTATACGAAATCCCAGTATCTTTTGTTGAATACAAATTTTCTAACCCTACCACCGAATAAAGCAAACTCTCATGTCCATCTCTATTGAGTAGGTATGTCAACATAGTAAATGGAACTGGTGGTTTCTGGCCATCCTCTTGTAATTTAGTGTACTTCTTAATCCAAGAAAATGTACTGGTAAAATCCAATTTTGTCAACATAATTTGATTATATTTTGCAAATGCCTCCGTATGTAGCGGGGATTCAAGGAACGCCTCTTTTTTATACTCTTGCCCATCAATCCACAATATAACTCTACCACATCCCAAATGCATATCCGGTGCAGATAAGACCGTTGCCATCACTAGACAAATCAGAAACTTTTTGATCTTCTCTTCATAAAACTCATCAAGAGGATCACTTTCAATCATTTTCTTTAACTTAGGAATATCCTTATGTGTCAGCTTAGCAGAAAGAGGACCTGTATAATGCAAAATGCTGTTATATGATACATCTATCTCAGCAGCAATTTCTCCTTCAAATGAAATGGTAACATCATAAATTTTATCTTTTTTAGCTTTATCCTCGTATCTAGCTAAATCTTCTTTTAATTTATCATTATCGGGCATAATTTTTATTAATTTCTTTATGCCCATTATTTCATGCTTATACCGATTTCCAAGTTTCTCATTAATATCTGATGTTACAGAAAACGTTGTCTCCTTCTGACAAAATTGCCATGAGGCTGAAACTCGAGAAAAGAACTCACACAAAGTCTCAGCATCTTTGTACCTTAAGCATCTAACTGGAATATCGATTCTAAATATTGCCATATTGTTTTCAACTCCATATCTGTCACTTGCTACCTATCACTCAAGATTTTACACCGTCACATTCTTACATTAACCATAGTATAATTCAGACTTTTTTCAATATAAACCCAGCCTAGTACCATATTTGATTGGTGTCAACAGAACCCTACTTCCTAATTGAGAAAGTAGCCCTGGATTTAAATATAAAACCCAGAGCTACTAATCTGTCCACCAAGTATAACCATTTACCGGTCATCTCTAAGACTTAATTCTCTTTAATATTTCCGGGATCTCTGAATGCTCATCAACCCAGATTATGTTTATACCCAGTTCTTCAAAAAACGATTCTTGTAATGATTCGTTGACACCTTCAAACGATTTAATGGTATTGTTTTCCTGAGAGTCTCCCAATCTAAAGCGTCGCATTATAGCATAGTGCCTACACATAGAATCGTCATCGGTTCTCTTTTGCGCAGCAATTTCCAACAGTCTTCTCAGGTTTGGATCGGTCATAGATAATCCTATAAAAACACATGTGTTATTGAGCATATAATTTAATTGCACCATATTGGCCCAATTATATGGTTCAAGCATCAGTTTATGATACCCTTCCTCTGAGAAAACCAGTAGAGACTCTGTTAATTTACTATAACTTTCTTTATTTTGCGGTATGAAACCATGTACATGATATATTCCCAGTTCTTCGTTCCCTGGCAAAACACCCTCTGAATAGATTGATCGATGTTTCACTCGCAAGTCTTCAAGCTTTTTTTCTACTAGATCGTCAAAATTGTAGTTAACGATTGCTCTTATTCCTAGCTTTCCACGATTGGGTATACACAGTTGTCCTATCTCTTCCAGTAAAGGTGAGGTCCTTTTTGCATTTCGGTAAAGTATTTTCCCTACTAATTCTTCAAATCCATCCTCAAATCCTTTTCGTAAAAAACGCGTTTGCAATAGAGGTGAGTTTCCATTCTGTGCAATAATCTCTTGTGCCAGTTTGTCTCTACTCACTTTTTCCATTTGGATGTGTCTCGCTCGTAACTGCTTATCCACTAATGCAACATAAAGTTCCGATATTAACGCATCCCAGGTTGCAATACCCGCAGCCTTAGATGCCCCTGACCCTAAGAAAAGGACTATATTATCTTTTGTATATTCATTTTTTAGTTGTTTAATATATTCTTGCTTTTTGGCCTTATGAGTATCATCAGTCCTTGAAATACCACTTGTGATAGCATCTTGCATCAGTCTTTGGCTCAAATTAGCATATGTTTCAGCAAAGAGTTCTTCATTGCTCTGAAATATTTCAACCAACTTATCAATTCCCCATATATGAACCTTGAAATTCAGTTGATGTTCTTTCTCGCTAAAACGCTGAAATGCATAAGGCGGTACCTCGCCTATTATGACAAGTAAAAGCGAATCAATATTAGCTCCGCCCATCGCAATTCTACCAATAATATCATATATTCTATTCAGAAGAATGTGTCCATTTCTGGCAATCTTAACTTCCAATGCAACACTGCCTTCAATATCATCAATACCATTGGGTAGCCACGCATCAAACAGCATATTGGGTGCCATTTTTCTTGTTTCATATGTTTTATTCTGTTTCTTTAGGTAATCAGTCAACATTACCTCCACCAGCTTTTCAGTAGCCAAACAAGAATACCGGATATTAGCCTCAGAATTAACAAGCTCCATCATTGCCTTTTTGATATCCATATGAGCCCTCCTTATGACAACTATTTACAATATTGTACCATATTTTAAAGAATTATCAACATTGAAAGACTTGATACCACCCAATAATGCTAATCAACTAAATATTTTTAGATTTCAACTCATATTTACAGGTAGATTTCATAGCATCCCAACATAGCACAAAGGCACCTGAACTCATTACGAGATCAAGTGCCTTTAATTCCTTTTGTGTTTTTTCTGATATCCCTTATATCTCAATGTTGGGAACAATTAGAACGACAATTATATACTTGTCTTACTTGAGAGCAATCTTATATCCGTATGTATCTGAGACAGTTCTACCTCCGTTTTGAATGTATGCTCGCGCTTTAACTGATCCGTAACAGCTATTTCAAATGCCACTTTCATTTTATCCACATCATTCTGTCCTATGCCGTGGACTCCTAAGCTCAATACAAAGTGGCTATTATCCGATAAAATATTATGTACAGGATCAGCGTCCACATGAAAAGGAGGTTTTGGTTTTTGTAACTCATTTTTCTTTGATGTTAAGGCTATGTCAATCTTTTTCAATTGCAAACTGGTAATCAGTGGGGTATTCCTTGTAACAAAGACGAATGGGATAAATAACATTTCGTTAGCATCTCCCATATGAACATGTGCTAAAAGCGTAATTTTTTCATTCACAATACCCTTAAATAGCTTTACATCATTATGTCGTTTCTGTATCGGATTGCTAATTAATTGCAACTCTGTATCTAAGTTCTCATTAAAATCAAGGCTTTCAACTCCTACGAACACATCGTACTGTGCAATCTCAAGCTTATTTATTCTCTCTGCTTGATTATAGACAAAAAAACTAAGCACGATCGTAATTACTATAGTCGCAAAACTCAAAACAATTTCACAAAGTTCTCCAATTGAACTTGTCGTGTCAATTTGTGTAACAGAAGATCGCAAAAATGAAAGTCCACAGTATCCAATTAACCCCATTAAAACAACAATTAGAACCAACACAATACTCTTCTTCATTTATGTACACCTCCTGTCATAAAATTTCATCCTTGTTCGACAAACGAAACCGAGAGATTTAGTGTGTGCAGCAATTTCAGTAATATTTCTGTACTCACAATACGTTTTCTTTTCTCTATCGCCGAAATTGTTACCCTACTCACACCACTTCTTCTTGCTAATTCTTCTTGTGTCATATTTAACTTTTTTCTTTGCGAAATAATGCATCGAGATACATATCTATTAAATCCAAATATAAGTTGTTCTTCTACTGTCAAGCTCTCGCCTACTATACTATCAATTGTAAAATTAGAAATCTCTTTCTCTCTAGTATTTAGTTGTATCATTAGTATTCTCCATTCTTTATTGAGGCGTTATTCTATCTTTCTCCACACCTCGTCCTATTGCCCCAATCGGGGCAATAGGTGTGGTTTCAATATTATCTTACATCATAAAGGGCAAAAATGCTGTTGGATTTTGACGGAATCCAAATGAAATACACACTCTTTCCCACATGATCCAATACCAAATAATATGCTCCGCGATAATTAAGGTTACAAAACGCAACCTTGAATTCATCCTCGAGGTCTGTAGCGGTAATTCTCGGGTCGCGTTCAAAATGTACTCCATATTCGCAAACAGCATCGACTATTTGATATTTTATGTCCTTGATGCACCGGCCTGCTAACGCAGGCCCTTGTTGTCTGAAATGCTGATCTCGAAAGTCCTTCTCTGTGCCTTCTTGCCCTGATACTATGAAGGCAAATTTAATCCCCGTTACTCCCATCGCTTTCGTTCCTTTCTTGTAAAATTGTTAAACCGGTGTTACATTTTTACATTACCAGAAATAACCTAATTTGTCAAGACCTTTTTTAAAATCTACCAAATGCCTAAAAAGCAACAATTTGCTATTAAAAAACCAAAAAACACCAATCCCGACCCAGCGTTGGTGTCAAAATTGGTGTCAAATAAAATTCTATCAACTTCAAAAATCCTAAAAAAGTTAGAAAAATCCCGGTATTCGTAGTGAATACCGGGTATTTTTATGGTTGCGGAGGCAGGACTCGAACCTACGACCTCCGGGTTATGAGCCCGACGAGCTACCAACTGCTCTACTCCGCGATGTGTGCACCTCAAGTGCTTGGTTATTATAGCACGGCGCTACCACTTTGTCAACCCCATTTTATCCCCGTAGTTTCGACAGGAGCCCCAACACAAACCCACCAAAGGCAGCAAAATGCGTGCTGCCCATATTTGAACAGCACGCATTTTTATAAACTTAGTCGTCAAACTCCCACAAAACCTCCCGCAGGATCTCGCTGACAGTGGGATGGGGGAAGATCAGCCGTTTCAGGTACTTCACCGGCATGAACATTTCGATCATTTCGCAAGCTGCCACAATCATTTCTCCGGTGTAGGTGCCGATCATGTGCACGCCAAGGACGGTGCGATTCTTCTTGTGGATGATGATCTTGCACAGGCCGTCCACGCCCTCGTTTTCAGCCACAAAACGTCCAGAGTAGACCATGGGCAGGCTCTTGACTTCGTATGCCACACCCTCTTCTTTCAGCTCTTCCTCAGTCTTGCCCACAGAAGCAATTTCCGGCTGGGTGTAGATTACTGCAGGGTTGGCAATGTAGCGCATCTGGTCCTTCACACCCAGGATATGGTTGACGGCAACCTCTGCCTCACGGTAAGCGGTGTGCGCCAGCATATACCGACCGGTGATATCACCCACGGCGTAGACATTTTCCACATTGGTACGGCAGTTATCATTAACCAAAATGCCACGGCGGTCAAACTCCACGCCGATGGTCTCCAAGCCCAAACCCTCAGTATTGGCACGGCGACCGATAGACAGCAGCACCTTATCCGCTGGCACAGTCAGCTGTTGGCCGTCGGGTGCTTCCACATTCACCTTGCCCGGTTCTACAGACAGGCACTTGTGGCTCAGCAGGAAGGTAACGCCTTTTTTCTCCATGTGTTTTTGCAGCATAGAGCTGATCTGGCGGTCAGTAGGACCGGCAATATGATCCAGCATTTCCACCACAGTAACCTTGGAACCGACAGTTGCGTAGTAAGCAGCCATCTCCAAACCGATGACACCGCCACCAATGACGGTGAGTTTCTCAGGCACGGCTTCCAGATCCAGCACTTCCCGGTTGGTCAACACAAAGTTGCCCAGATTTTCTTTCACACCGGGGATAGGAGGCACAACAGCAGAAGAGCCGGCTGCAATGATCAGCTTCTTAGCAGTATAAGTAGTACCGGCAGCTTCCACAGTAAAACCTTCTGCGGTCTTACCGGTGATGACAGCGGTTTCCATGACCACAGTAACTTTGTGGGCCTTCATCTTGGCCTTAACACCGGCTACCAAGGTCTTTACCACCTTATTCTTCCGGGCAACCACAGCCTGCTGATCCAGCTTCACATTCCCGCAGGTAACACCGAATACATCGCCGTGGAGCGCGTGCTCATAATGCTTGGCGGAATTCAGCAGCGCCTTGGAGGGAATGCAGCCCTCGTTCAGGCAGACACCGCCCAAAGAACGCTTTTCAAACAGCAGCGTTTTCTGTCCGGCATGGGCCGCTCTTTCTGCAGCGAGGTAGCCACCGGGACCACCACCAATTACGATCAAATCAAAATTTTCGCTCATGGTCTTCCTCCTAAGATTTAATTGTTATAATTATATCAAATCTTTTAGAAATTGCAATAGTTTTTCCAGTTTTCGGACAGTATGCTCTTAATAATCTCTGCGTCGGTGTTCCTTTGTCCCTCGCAGACTCCCGGCTACTCGCTCCCCTCCGTCCTCCTGCCACTGGCGACGCAAGCTTATTGTAATTTGATACTTCCTATTTGTCTAGGACGAATTACTGCCTTGTGAATCAACCTGATAAGTTGGAATTTGCTGCAGGAATCTGTGGCGTTTATTGTACCAATGGTAAGTTATTTTATGTTTGCACCAGAATACCGGATTTTCCCGTTGACAAGTACACGATTGTGTACTAAAATAAACACAGAATACAAACTTCGTACTTTTTCGCGTACTTGATATGGTATTATGGAGGTAGTCCTATGGACAGTTTATATGACAGCATCCTCTCTCTTTGCGACCGTAACGGCATTCGGCCCGGCAGACTTTGCGACGAACTGGGTCTGAGCCGTGGACTGATCACCGATCTGAAAATGGGTCGCAAGAAAAGTGTCAACGCAGAAACTGCTCAGAAGATCGCCGCCTATTTTGGTGTTTCCGTAGGCTATCTGCTGGGGCAGGAGGAAAGCGGACAGGCTGCCGATGTCTTGGATCAGGTGGATATGGCATTCTACGGGGATTTTAAAGAACTGGACGAGGAGCAAAAGGAAGCTGTACGGGATATGGTTCGCCTTATGCGGGAAAGGCGGGCAAAGAAGCAGAGGGACTAAAGGGTGTTTGAGATTTCCGATTTCTATGACTATTGCAAGGCACATCAGGTGGATGTGATCCCCTATGTGGGCTGTCCCCAACCGGGTGCAACGGTTCGGGATCAGGGCTGTTATGCGGTTTTTTTGGATTTTTCCAAAATCCACTCTACCAGATTGCTGCGGGGTGTTTGCTGCCATGAATTGGGGCATGCCGCCACCGGGGCATTGCATAAAGTAGGCAGCCCCTATGAATTGGTGGAGCGCAGTGAGTATCGGGCAAACCGCTGGACGGCAGAGCACTATCTAAATCAGGAAGCATTTCGTGAGGCTTTTGCCCAAGGGTACACCGAGCTATGGCAGCTATCGGAGTATTTCGATATGCCCGAGCCGGATATACAAAAGGCCCTGAATTACTGGACACAATGCAAAGGAATTGACTTTAATAAAAATTAAAACGGAGATGTGGGTACACATCTCCGTTTTTTCTATAGCGGGATCGCGCCGTAGCCATTTTCTTTATCCCCTGTAATGCGGATGCCAAAATATCTCTCCGGAACGCCAGTGCAAAGGCAAGCCTCCCCTGTGCCGTCAAAAGCCACAGTTTTGTCATCCACAACCAGGATTTTATCTGCGTAGCGCAATAGCTCCGTTAGCTCATGGGCTACGATCAAGAAGCTTTTTCCCGTTTGCTTCCGCATTTGGTCGATCAATTCATAAAAGGCAAACCGGCTGGCAGCGTCCAGATGTGCCACCGGCTCGTCCAGCACCACAATAGGGGCATCCTGTGCCAGTATCATGGCAAAAAAAGCTTTCTTCTGTTCGCCGCCGGAAAGGCGGTCTACAAACTGATTCTGCAAATCGGTCAAACCTGCCGCTCCAATCGCCCATTGTATCTGCTGTTTATCCTTGGGCGTAAGCTTACCGGATAATGGGGTGTAGGGCGTGCGACCAAAACTCACCAGTTCCTGCACCGTTACATGAGGGCAAGGTAGCTGTTGTGGCAAATAGGCAATTCTCCAGGCACGCTCCTGACGGTGCAACATCTTTATTGGCTGTCCGTCCAGCAGAATTTGCCCGGTGTATTCTTTTTGTCCCACAAGGCAGGAAAGAAGCGTGGTTTTTCCTACGCCGTTCCGGCCTGTTAACGCGGTTATACTGCCCTCCGGCACGGTAAAAGACACCTGTTGCAACACAGGCTGTTTCCCATAAGATGCGCAAATATTTTGAAATTCCAATCTCATAGCCGGTTCCTCCTTTGGAGCAAAAGCATAAAGAAGAAGGGCGCACCGATCATGGCGGTGATAATACCGGCAGGGATTTCCGACGGTGCAAACAGCACCCGCCCCAGCAAATCCGCCAGCACCACCAGCGTTCCGCCCAGCAAGGCGGATACCGGCAGAACCTTCCGCACATCGGTGCTTCCGGCAATGTAGCGGGCCATATGGGGTACCATCAGCCCCACAAAGCCCAAAAGTCCAGCAAAGGAAACAGCGGCTGCTGCCGATGCGCTGGCAAGCAAAAGTGCAAATGCCCGCACAGCCTTTACCCGTAAACCCAAACTTTTTGCAACGTCATCTCCCAGACACAACAGGTTGAACCGGTTGCCAAACACAAACGCAAACAGCACAACCCCGGCAATAATGCCGGCCGGCACAGCCAGTTGTACAAAGCGCACCCCGCTGACTCCGCCTACGGAGAAATAATTGTATGCCACAGCTAAATCCGGGTTTATAAGTTTTATCAGCCCAATACCGGCACTTAAAAAAGTGGATACCGCCACGCCCGCAAGGACTATGGTGATCCGGCTGCCACCAGCCCGGTTGGCAAGCAGAACGATCAAGCCGGTACAAATAAATGCACCGGCAAATGCCATCAGCGGTTGCAGCTTGTATGCCATAGGTGCAAAACACATACCCAGCACCATAGCAAGGCCTGCACCGGCATTGACACCAATAATATTAGGGCCTGCCAAAGGGTTATTGGTGGCTGTCTGCAGCAAAACACCGCTAACTGCCAAGCCCGTACCTGCCAGCAGGCATGCCGCCACATGGGGCAGACGCACCACCCACAGGATTTGGG
This sequence comes from Faecousia sp., assembly GCA_045648245.1. Taxonomy (GTDB): domain Bacteria; phylum Bacillota; class Clostridia; order Oscillospirales; family Oscillospiraceae; genus Faecousia. The sequence continues at coordinate 11,027 of JAZRNS010000123.1, forward strand.
AATATACACTTTCACTGCGGAAGAAGATCCCCTGAACCACTTGCAATACGTTCAGGGATACACTTCCGTATCGCAAGCCCAAGCAGGCAGAAAGGAGCATCGCACCAAACAGCGCCCCTAAGCGCCAGCCAAAGGGGAAAAGCTTTTTCTGATTCATTTCATGTCTAACTCCGGATATAAAAGTTCTGCTAAAATTTCATAGGCTTCCGCCCAGCGGGCATTTGGCTTAAAATGGAAGAGTTCTTTGTCCAGAAAGGTATAATTTCCTGTTTTTACAGCCTGCAGATCTTTCCAGCCATCCTGGCTGAACAAATCTTCAATATAGCTTTTTGCCGCCACCTCCGCCCCCATGGTGGTCAGGAAGATATGCTCCGGATCTTGGAGCATGACCGCCTCCAAAGACAGTCCGTCCAGCAAAATATCCGCATCGTCTGCAATGTTGTATGCGCCCAATTGCTGCAGCATGGTGCATACAAAATTTTCCGGCGCCCGTTTTGCCTTGGTAGCAGAATACTGACTTCCGGCGCGAATAAAAAGGATCTTCTTGCCTGCTGTATTCGCATCTTTTACAGCGGACAAAATTTGATTCACCTGCTGCTGCACCTGGATTCCATAGGTGGTATAGGCTTCTGTATTTTCGGTAATGTCCGTGCAGATTTTCAGCATGGTCAGGTAATCTGCAACGGTATCCACTTGAAAAAGTGCCGCAGGGATTCCAGCCAGGGCGGCATTCTTACAGGCTTCTACCTGCGCAGGAATATCTGCCGAACCGATCACAAAATCCGGCTGGGCAGATAAAAGCAGCTCCATATCTATGCTTTTGCCTGCGCCGCCATCTACCAGCACTGCATCTGCAGACACAAAGCCCCGCTCTATGCTTTCTCCCACAGTTACGCCTACCTGCCCACCGGCACAGGTCCAGATTTGGGCATAGGAAGAAAACAGAACCGCTACATTTTCCGGCTTTTTTTCCAGAACCACCTGCGCATCGGTGCTGTCCCGGAACACATAGTAGGGCGCCCCGGTCGTTTCCAACCGGGGTTGCGCTGTGCAGGCGCTGAGCAGCGCCAGCAGTAATAAAATTGCAAACAGGCGTTTCATCATTTGCTTAAAATTTCGTCCTTCCGGGCAAGTAGTTCGTCGCTCTCCAGCAGACGGCAGGCATTTTCAAAACCGATCCGCTCCAAGGTGTCGGACAGTCGCTCCCCGGCAACGCCCTGATCCCGGAACAGCAGAATTGCCTTTTCAACAATAGAAAGCACTTCTTCCTCGGTAGCAAACAGGGTATCCATAGGCTTGCCATGGGCAAAATCCTTGCCCCAGCGGCCGCCCAAATAGACCCGGTAGCCGTCAATATACTGATCGCTTACCTGGAAAGGGCATTTGCCCACACAACGGCCGCAATGCTTACACTTTTCCGGATCGATCACGATCTTGCCGTCTGTCAGCTTGGCAACCTTCACAGGGCACAGTGCCTCAATCTGGCACTTCTTGCAGCCCTTGCATTTGGACAGATCCACCACCGGTACACGCTGCCCCACAATACCAATGTCATTTAGATTAGGCTTTACACAGTTGTTAGGACAGCCGCCAACGGCGATCTTAAACTTGTGGGGAAGGCGAACCGTGCGGTAGCCTTCGTAAAACTGCTTGTGGATCTTCTCAGACAGGCCGAAGGTGTCGATCAAGCCATACTGACAGGTAGTACCCTTACAGGACACAACCGGACGAACCTTGGGGCCTGTGCCGCCGGTCTGCAAGCCATGCTCTGCCAAAAATGCCCGCATGGGTTCAATGTTATCACAGGGTACACCCTGAATTTCAATGGACAAACGGGAGGTCATCGCCGCCTCGCCCTTGCCGAACTGCTTTGCTGCCTGGGCAACTGCAGCCAGTTTATCTGCTGTGAGCTTACCGTTGACCGTAATCACACGCACATTAAAGCAATCTGCGCTTGACTTATCCCACAAACAGCCCAAGCCCTTCACCCGTGCCACTTCCTCTGCAGGAACTGCGCATTGGTACTGCTTTTTCTGTGCGGTTTGGACGGTTGCATTTTCACAAATCTTCATAAGCTTGCAGGCCTCCTTTTCATATTTATTATGAGTATAATACATTCTTGCCACTGTGTCAATTTCCCACAAAAATTAAACCTTGACAGCAGGCAAAAAATGACATACAATGAGGTTCTTTAATCTGGCTTTTAGGCTTATTGGAAAGGAAATTCTATTATGGAAATCTTTGGTACAACACTGAATCAAATGGCATTTCTATTTTCTTTTATACTGTTAGGTTACATACTCTCCAAGCTGAAGCTGATTCCTGACAACGCTCAGGCGACCCTCTCTAAGCTTGAGAACTATCTGTTCATTCCTGCCTTGGTTTTGGGTACATTTATTGATAACTTCACCGCAAACACCCTTTCCACCGCCTGGCGGCTTTTGCTTTCCAGCTTTATACTGCTCAGTGTAATGGCGCTGCTCTCCTGGGTAACCGCACGAATCTGTTCCAAGGATAAATACGAGCAGAACATTTTCCACTATGCTTTGACTTTCTCCAATTTCGCTTTTATGGGCAATGCCATCGTCAGCGCTTTGTTCCCGGAAATTTTTATGGAATATGTTATTTTCACCCTGCCTTTGTGGACAATGATCTACCTGTGGGGCGCGCCGGTTCTGCTGATTGGCAGCAGCGGCGGCGGAAGATCCGCATTGGCTGAGCGGCTGAAAAGCTTCCTGAACCCTATGGTTATTTGCGTGTTTATGGGTATGATCATTGGTCTGTCCGGCATCAAGCTGCCCTCCTTTGTCAGCGCTGCCATTTCTTCCTCCGGCAGCTGTATGTCCCCCATTGCCATGCTGCTTACCGGCATGACCATTGCCAAGTACGATCTGAAAAAGATTATGGGTATTAAAAGTATGTACGCCGTATCCTTCTTCCGCCTGATCGTCTATCCCGCCCTGTTTCTGGGTGTGGGGCTTCTGGCAAAGATGTCCGGGCTGATCACCTTTGACCGAACCTTCTACATCTGCGCTCTGTGCTCTTTGGCCATGCCTTCGGGTCTGAACGCCATTGTGATTCCCAGTGCTTACGGTAAAGACACCACCATTGCCTCCGGCATGGCGCTGGTGTCTCACTTGCTTGGTTGTATCACCATTCCCATAATTTTCGCTGTATATCAAATGATCGGATAACAAAACACCCTGACACGGTCAAGTGTCAGGGTGTTTTTCAATATGCCCGTAATTGCCAAAAAGCAACTGCACTGGCTGCCGCCACATTCAAAGAATCCACTCCATGTGCCATAGGGATTTTCACAGTATAATCGCAGCTTGCAATGGTATTTTGTGCCAGTCCGTCGCCCTCAGAGCCCAACACCACTGCAAGCTTTTCTTCTGCGTTCAGCTTTTCATCATCGATGGAAACCGAATCGTCTGTCAGCGCCATTGCAGCGGTTTTAAAGCCGTGGGCGCGCAGAATTTCCGTCCAGTTGTCTTCCACAAAGGTCCAGGGGATTTGGAATACCGTTCCCATACTTACCCGGGCAGAGCGGCGGTAAAGAGGGTCGCTGCAACCGCCGGTGAGCAAAATCGCATCCATTCCCAGCGCCGCCGCAGAACGGAAAATCGCACCGATGTTGGTGGGATTCATAATTTCCTCCAGCACTGCGATCCGGGTAGCCGACCCGATCACTTCCTCCACAGAAGGCAATCTCTTCCGGCGCATAGCGCATAACAGGCCTCTGGTCAGCCGGTAACCAGTGAGGTTTGTCAGCACCTCCATATCCGATGTGTACACCGGAACGCCCTCACAGCGGGCGATCACTTCCAACGATTCTCCCACCATGCGACTGCGCTCCACCAAGATAGAAACCGGATCATAGCCTGCATCCAGCGCCCGCATGATCACCTTCGGGCTTTCCGCAACAAACATGGCTCTGGTCGGATCAAAACGGTTCATTAGCTGCGCCTCTGTCAGGCGGGCATATACATCCAGCTCCGGTGCCGCAAAATCCGTAATTTCTACAATATTCCCCATAATTTTCTCCCGCTGTGTTTTTGATTATTATACTCCCTGACAGAAGCCCCTGTCAATTTCCAGATGATTGATTTTCCCGGTCATCTGTGATAAAATACCATAAAATTCCTTAGGAGGCGTGAGATGGGCCGTCTTTTGAAAATGTTTTTGGGGAACTTGTTCCGGCTTCCCAAGCTGTTTTGGAAGCTTTGCCGCTACGCAAAGCACTCGGAGCGCTATTCAGAAACAGAAATATATCAGCATCTGCAAGCCATTATGCGCCATGCAATCGCCAAGGGCAATGTGCAGCTGCAGATTTTTGGAAAAGAGAACATTCCGGAGCAAAACGGCTTTATTTTCTATCCCAACCACCAGGGTCTTTTTGACATTATGGCACTGGTTGCAGATTTCCGCGGCCCGCTGGCAGCCGTATTTAAACACGAACTGAAAAATGTACCCCTTTTAAAGCAGGGTGCCATTGCTACCCACTCCTTTGCCATGGACCGCTCAGATGTGCGGCAATCTCTGACGGTGATCCGGGGCGTTACAGAGGAAGTGAAAAAGGGACGCAATTATGTTATTTTTCCGGAAGGCACACGCAGCAAGACCGGCAACCGCATGAATGAATTCCACAGCGGCAGCTTTAAAGCAGCCATGAAAGCCAAATGCCCGGTAGTGCCTGTTGCCTTTGTTGACAGCTTTCAAGTACTGGACCAAAAAGGCACCGGCCCTGTATCGGTACAAATGCACTATTTAAAGCCCATTACCCCTGACGAATACGAAGGTATGACAACCGTTGCCCTGGCAGCGCTGGTAAAACAGCGCATTGGGGAAGTCATCGACCAAAACACATAAAATAACCGCCGGGGGAAACTCCCTCGGCGGTTTTATTTAGGCTTTTTCTGCTTTTAAGGTGTAGGTGCTGCCGGCAACGATGTCCGTTCCGTCCACACCGGTCAGAGCATATTCTCCGTCAATATAGAAGCCCCAATACGCGCCGTCTGTCGCATAATCGTAGGCAATGCCATTGACCGCCTGAATATAAAGGCCGTACTGCCCCTGCTCTCCTTCGATCAGCTCCAGCTCCAGCAGCGCATCGCCTACCGTCTTGCAATCGGTACGGATTTGATAGCTGACTTCTGTGCCGTCCAGATCCACCACTGTCAGGGTGAAGGCCGTTGCACCCTCGCCCCGAACATTTTCTTCCGGTGCTTCCGTTTGCCCGGTAGGCTGGGTTGTGTTTTGGGCTTGTGTGGCTTGTGTGCCTGCTGTGTTTTCCACGCCCTTGTCGTTACACCCGATCATGCACAGTGCCATAGCCGCAATCAGCACAGTACACAAGGCAAACGACAGCCATTTTTTCATACTGTTTCGTTTCATACTTGTATACTCCTTTTTTATTTTCTTCCCTTCCTGCGCCAGCGCCGTAGCATATGGAAAGGAGATCGCTTCCGGATATTCCGGCTTGGTGCATCTTCTGTCAGCCTTCTCAGAATTTCCAATGGCGTTCCCCAAATTGCGGCATTTGGGTCAGACAGTCGATTTTTTGCACCTTACGGCGACGGGCTCGCGCAGGTCTTACACCTGCTTCCCCGGATAGCAACCGTATCATAGCACACCGGTTTTTCTTTTTCAAGGGATTTTTAGAAAAAGGATTGCCAACGCCGCATATCTGTGGTAGTATAACAAAGTATAAAGTCAGGAATGGGTGAATCCCAACGGTACCAAGCCGCCGTAGACGGACAATAAGCCGCACAAGTCATTGGAGCGATCTGAGAAGACTTATGCAACAGGGCGTCCGGAGTCGGAATACTGATCCTACCAACATGCAAGACTCTTGGGGACGGTCTGGCAGTTTCTTCATGCATTTATTGTCCCCATTTTGGGGACATTTTTTATTATTTGAGGATTTTTTATGGCAAAGGATGCTTTTTCTAAATACCATCCCGCGGTTTGTTTTTCCTTTTTCGCCGGGGCGATCGGTTTCGGTGTGGTAATTCAGCACCCGGCCTATTTGGTCGCCGGTCTGCTTGCCGCCATCATCTGTTACCTTCTGTTAAAGGGACGGGCGGGCTGGCGGTTTGTTTTGGGTATGATCCCTGCGGTGTTTCTCATTAGCGCCATCAACCCCCTGTTCAACACCCAGGGAAAACACATTCTGTTTCTTTTGTTCGGCAGACCCTACACTTTGGAGGCGCTGTACTATGGCATAGCAGTAGCCTGTGTGTTTGCCATTACCCTGTTTTGGTTCGGGTGTTATTCCCATGTGATGACCAGCGATAAATTTACCGCCCTTTTTGGCAGGCTGATACCTGCCCTTTCCTTGCTGGTGGTTATGATCTTGCGGCTGATCCCGGCGCTTTTGCGAAAGGCCAGCCAAATTTCCGCTGCCCGCCGTGCCATCGGCAAGGGCGCAGACACTTCTGATCGCATAAAGCAGCGACTGCATAGCGGTATGGGCATTTTATCTGCATTGACCGACTGGGCATTGGAGGGCAGCATCTCCACCGCAGACTCCATGCGTGCCCGGGGCTACGGCACAGCCCGCCGCACCAGCTTTGGGTCATATCCCATGACTCTGCGGGATCAAGCTATGCTCCTAATATTGGGAGTATTGATCCTTGGGGTGATCTTTGGAGGCAGCACCGCCGCCCGTTATGTGCCCAGATTAACGGTTGCGCCCCTTAGCTGGGGCTTTGGCGCGTACTGCGCTTATTTAGCCATTCCCATTTTTATTTACGGAAAGGAGGTGCTGGCATGGCACATTTCCAAATCCAAGATCTGAGCTTCACCTTCCCCGGTCATGATCAGCCCACCTTGGAAAATATCGACCTGACTATTGAAAAGGGTTCCTTTGTATTGCTCTGCGGCAAAAGCGGCAGTGGCAAAACCACCCTTTTGCGCCACCTGAAGCCCGCTCTCACACCCCACGGCAGCCAAAGTGGCAGCATTGTCTTTGACGGCACGCCCCTGCAGCAGGGCAGCAACCACCGGCAAGCAGCAAAAATCGGTTTTGTCATGCAAGACCCGGACGATCAGATCGTAACCGATCAGGTTTGGCATGAGCTTGCCTTTGGCTTGGAAAGTCTTGGCTGCAAGGCAGCCGATATGCGCCTGCGGGTTGCAGAAATGGCCAGCTATTTTGGCATTCAGGACTGGTTCCATCGGGACACCGCCAGCCTGTCCGGCGGTCAGAAGCAGCTTTTAAATTTGGCATCCATTATGGTTATGGAGCCGGATGTGCTGATTCTGGACGAGCCTACCAGCCAATTAGACCCCATTGCTGCTACAGATTTTTTAAATACGGTACGCAGGATCAATGAGGAGCTTGGCACCACTGTTATCATCACCGAACACCGCTTAGAAGAAATCTACCCCCACGCCGATCAGGTGGTTGTGATGGAAGACGGCAAGATCATTGCAAACGGCACACCTGCACAGGTGGCTATGTGTCTGCAAGCAAATAACAGCGATCTATGCGCCGCCCTTCCCACGCCTGTGCGGGTTTTCTGTGCTGTCAGCAAAGAGAAAAACTGTCCGCTCACCGTTCGGCAAGGTCAGAAGTGGCTCTCTGACACCTTGCCTGCCAGCCTGCGAGCACGGGCATTAGATGAAGAACCCATTACAGATGTCAATGCCGCCCTTTCCCTGCAGGATCTTTGGTTCCGCTACGAAAAGGAAAGCCCGGATATTTTGCGGGGACTTTCGGTAAAGATTCCGGAGGGCAGTCTGTTTGCCATTGTGGGGGCAAACGGTGCAGGAAAGTCCACCCTGCTTAAGGTGCTGTGCGGCGTTTGCAAGCCCTATCGGGGGAATATCCGGTTGCTGGGTAGGGATATTAAAAAATACCGCTCCGGGGAATTGTTCCGTAATGGCATTGCCATGCTGCCTCAAGACCCCAAAAGCCTGTTTGTAAAGCATCGGGTAAAAGAAGAACTGCAGGAAATGTGCAACGATCCTCAGGCTATAGAAGAAGTGGCCAGCTTATGTGGTTTGTCCCATATTATGAATGCCCATCCCCAGGACTTGTCCGGCGGTGAACAGCAGCGCACAGCGCTGGCAAAGGTTCTTCTTACAAAGCCCCGGCTTTTATTGTTGGACGAGCCTACCAAAGGACTGGACAACACCTTTAAAAAGGCTTTTGCCAGCCTATTGCACCGGCTGACGGCACAGGGCATTACGGTTGTCATGGTTTCCCACGATATTGAATTTTGCGCTCAATATGCCCATTTGGTGGGTCTATTCTTTGACGGACAGATCTTAACCACCAATACACCTCGCCAATTCTTTAGCAGCAGCCGTTTTTACACCACCGCCGCCCATCGCATGAGCCGGGGGCATTTCGCAAATGCCATTACGGCTGCAGATGTGGTAGCGCTGTACTGGCAGAATCAGGAGGGCAGCTTATGAGACGGTCTACTGTTTTTTCTCTACTTGACCTCTTTGTGCTGATTCCCGCTACCCTTTTTCTCGGCATGCAGTTATCCGGCCGCAGTTATTATCTCACCGGCACCCTGATCATACTGGAGCTGATGATCCCTTTTTTTGTGCGCTTTGAGACCCGAAAGCCCCAAGCCAGAGAGCTGGTAACTATTGCGGTTATGGCGGCACTTGCGGCCGTTTCCCGGGTTGCCTTTGCCTTTCTTCCAAATTTCAAGCCCCTGGTTGCCATCGTCATGCTCACAGGCATCGCCTTTGGTCCGGAAGCGGGCTTCCTCACCGGTGCGCTGTCTGCCTTTGCCAGTAATTTCGCCTTCGCCCAAGGACCCTGGACGCCCTGGCAGATGATGGCATACGGTATGGGCGGCTTTTTGGCAGGTCTGTTTCTAAACCGGCGCAAAATACACATTTTGCTGTTATCTGCCTTTGGCTTTGTGATTACGGTGGCGGTTGTGGGTGTGCTTTTGGACCTTTGTACGGTTTTCACCACCGGCAGCACCATCACAGGCAAATATATACTAACTGTGTTTTCCCTGGGGCTACCCTTTAATCTGATGCACGGTCTGAGCAGCGCTGTAACTGTTTTGCTGTGTGGAAAGCCGTTGCTTGCCAAGCTTGACCGTCTCAAGACCAAATATGGCATGTTAGCATAAAAAGGAGGAGCCGCGCTCCTCCTTTTATTTGCTATTATTTCAGCAGTTCAACCGGTACTTTAAATACCATCTTCACCATTTGCTCAGGCTTTCCCTCTTCAAACTGAACCTTAACCTGATGCAGGTCTTCAGGATACAGGACCAGCACAGAACCGGCCTTCAGTTCCACATACTCGTCAGCCTCCACCTCGGTGAAGTAAACATCACTTGCCTCATCATAAGGACCGGAAATGCCCTTGCCGGCGGGGGCAATGCCCATCTTCTCCCGACCGGAGATTACACACTGCACATCGCAGTACTTCTTATGAGCCTCAAAGACGCATTGTGCTACAGGGAGGGTCTCATAGTAGTTGCCAATGCAACGGATGCCGTCGCTCAGTTCTACAGATTCCTTTTTGCCGGGCAAATTGCCACCGTTCAGGAAGTCCAAGCACTTTTGCAGGTACTTATTTTCAGATTTCTGATCTGCTGTCATGTAAAGCATAGCTACACCTCATTTTTTATGTTGTGGTTATTACCACCTTTATTATACCCCATAGGTAGAAAATGGCAAGAGTTTTTTCAAATATTGCGCAAAAAATTCCGCCGTGGTATAATGAGCAAAACAGGAGGCTTTCTATGCATTACAATCATGTTGTTCCCGGGTTTTTTCGTAGCCGCCCCAATCGGTTTATTGCCCATATTCTCATTGAAGGCAAGGAAGAGATCTGCCACGTAAAAAATACAGGCCGTTGTCGGGAGCTGCTGCAGCCAAATGCCAAGGTTTGGTGTTTGGATGCCCTGTCGCCTACCCGCAAAACCCGATACGATCTGATCTGTGTTCAAAAGGGCGACCGCCTGATCAACATGGATTCCCAAGCCCCCAACAAAGCCGCAGCCCAATGGCTATCTGGTGGTGGATTGGGCGCGGTAGAGAATCTGCGTGCAGAGACCGCCCACGGCAGCTCCCGATTTGATTTTTCCTTTACCAAGGACGGCAAGCCCTGCTTTTTGGAGGTAAAGGGTGTAACACTGGAAACAGACGGTATTTGCGCTTTTCCCGATGCGCCCACTGTGCGGGGTGCAAAGCATTTAAAAGAGCTGACCGCCCTTGCAAAGGAAGGCTACGGCGCATATGTGCTGTTTGTCATCCAAATGGAAAATGTGGCGTATCTGCACCCTAACGATGCTACCGACCCTGCCTTTGGACAGGCGCTGCGGGAAGCGGCTGCCGCCGGTGTGGAAATTCTTGCTGTGGATTGTAAGGTTACGCCGGATTCCATGACGATCGGCAAAGCTGTGCCTGTGAAATTATAAGAAAGAGGAGCTGTCTCAAAACAATAAGACAGCTCCTTTATTCTATGCAAAATTTCCTTTTTCAGATGTAGGGGCGCTCATTGACCGCCCGCGGGCGATTGATAATCGCCCCTACAGATTTCTTTTATAATGTTTCCAGAAGTGCTTCCAGCTCGCTCAGGGCTGGAATTTCATAGTCTGCCGGAATATCCTTTCGGGCGGGCTTTTTGTTTGCATTGACCCAGCAGGTAGTAATTCCGGCATTTCTGCCGCCCTGAATATCCGATGTGAGGCTGTCGCCAACGATCATGGTCTTACATAGATCGATGTCCGGAATTTGGGCAAAGCACCGCTGAAAGAAGACCTTGTCCGGCTTGTCCACACCTACCTGACCGGAAATGAATATTTTTTGGAAATATTTTTCAATGCCGGCGCTGGCAAGCCTGCTTTGCTGTACATCGGTATTGCCGTTGCTGACCATATACAGCTTGTACTTCTGAGATAACCGGCGGACCGCCTCTTCTGCCCCGGGCAGAAAATAATGACCCACCGACAGATTCTCCACATACCGCTGGGCGCATGCAGCGCTGTCAATGGTAATGCCATAGGTTTCAAACAGCTTTTCAAAGCGCTGGACTTTCAATTCTTCCCGGGTAGTCTCTTTCCGCTCCAGCATTTCCCAATAGGACCGATTGATCTGACTGTAAACTGCGCAAACCTCGTCTGTCGGTTCTAAACCGAATTCCACCAGCGTTTTGCGTAGCGCCACCTCTTCAGCTTTCTTAAAATCCAAAATGGTGTCGTCCATATCCAGCAGTAGGAACTGATACATCTTATTTCCTCCTTGCGGCGATCTGGTTGGCGATGGCTGCAAACTGGGCAATATCCAAGGTCTCACCCCGGACATTTTCATCAAAGCCGCAGGCTCGAAGCACATCCTCAGCACCAGCCTTGCCCAGCTCCGGGAATCCGGCAGCTAAGCCATTGGAAAGCTTTTTCCGGCGCATGGCAAAGCTTGCCTTTACTGTGCGGAAGAACAGGTCTTTATTATCAATATCCCAAGGAAGTGTCTTGCGTGTTCGCAGGGTAACCACCGCGGAAGTAACCTTAGGCTGAGGCATAAAGCAATGGGCAGGCACATCAAACAGCAGCTCCGGCTCTGCATAGAACTGGCAGAACACCGTAAAGGCGCTGTAGTCCGCTGTGCCGGGCTTTGCCGCAATGCGCTGGGCAACTTCCTTTTGCACCATAACCGTTACCGCATCAAAGCACTCTGCTTCTAAGAGGGCTGTTAAAATGGGAGAGGTAATATAGTAAGGCAGGTTGGCACACGCCATAGGACGCAGGCCGGAAAATTTTTCTGCTACCAATGCTTTCACATCCTGCTTTAGTACATCGTCCCAAATAATTTCCAAGTTGGAAAATTCCCCTACGGTGCTTTCCAAAATCGGTTCCAGCCGCTTATCCAATTCCACCGCACAAACCTTCTGCGCCCGCAGGCAAAGCTGCTGGGTCAGCGGTCCGATACCGGGACCGATCTCCAGCACACCAACTGTCTTGTCTACACCGGAATCCTCTGCAATTTGCTCCGGAACCCACTGGGCAATGAGAAAATTTTGACCCTTTGCCTTGGAAAAATGAAATCCGTGGCCTTCCAGCAACGGCTTCATCACCTGAATATTACATACATCAATCATGGTTTTATCCTCGTTTTTACGGCGCAAAAAACCGCCTTTCTGCTGCCATTATAACAGCAAAAAGGCGGTTTTGCAATCTGTATTATCGCCAGTTGGCGTCGCCCAGGAAGTATACGGTACAATTACGCACACCGAATGCAAAGCACTCAGGATCGGTATCGAAATACAAATCCAAACGGTTACCCTTAATTGCGCCGCCGCAGTCTTCTGCGGTGCCTACACCGTAGATGTAAGAGCCATCGTTTGCAACAATGAACATACGGGTGCCGTAGGGGATCTTTGTGGGGTCAACAGCCACCACGCCCACACGGACATGAGAACCTGTGGCGGTGATCTCATCACAGCCCTCGTTGAACTGGCTGTATGCGGTAGCCACAAACTGCTCGGTTCTGTGATAAGTCAGCACTTCACCGGATGCAAGGACGATCACGCCATCGCCGATCATCACTTCCGGCTCGCTTGCGCCTACATTCTCTCCGGTGCCAACGGCAACCACACGATTTACAGGCTGCTGCAGAACGGTTTCCTCAACCACGGAGCGGGTCTGCTCCTGCATATTCTCGTAAGTAACATCTGCACGGCACAGCATCTGCCCGTACACACCCTCGGTGATCACACGCTCTTCACCCTCATCCATTGTGGGATCGTAGCAATAGGTGGTCTCATAGGGCATTTCCACTGTGTAGGTTTCGGTTTGGCGGACCACATGATCCACCACCAGCTCCATACCGTTATAGGTCATGGCATCCAAGGACTGAGAAATCTGATAATCTCCATCGGTAGGAACACCCAAACGGTCTAGCAGGGCAGCTACTGTCTCACCGTTGCTGATTGCCTCCATATTCTCTCCGCAATAGGTTACCGAGATTTGCTGGGCACGCTGAACGGTGATCTCACCGCCGGACCAGGTAGCCTGTGTTACATAGGAATCTTCCTCGTTAAGCTGAAAACCAGCCTGACTGAGGACTGTTTCCGGATTGGATGCGTAGGTGGTATAAACCATAACCTGATCGCCATCTGTTATCACATAAGTATTCTGCGCAAACACCGTTGTTGCCAGCATGGTGGTCAAGCAACACATGACCATAAGCATAGCAGCGATTCGGGTGAGCTTTCTGTTTCTGTTGATCGTAATAAGCTGCAAGAAAATAGACCTCCTTTCGAAAGACTTTGCTGAAACTTCCGCATTACAAGCGGTATCAAATGGTTACAAAAATAAACAATCCTCTAGAGGACTGTATGGCTATTATAACAATTATTTATAAAAAGTCAAGTCTTTTCTGCCAAACGAGGGTTTTAGACAACTTTTTACAAAATTATGTTAGTTTTTTTATGTAAACTTTCTTACAAAATATGCAGTTTCGCATAGCCTAAAACACCATATCTAGTGGCAATTTCATTTTTCGTTGACATAATTCGTAAAAAAATGTAACCTCTTTTTATCTACCGATATTTTCCCATTGCTAAGATCTATTTGCGGAAAATTTTAGGTTTTTACCTCCCTTGACAAGTTATTTTAAGAGAAGTTTTTTCTGTTTTGCTCCACTTCGCCCCAAAAAAGTCTATGATCTCACCGCTTAGTATAAGCCCCCTACCGTTACGCTAGCACCGGTATATACCGTGTTATACCTGACACCCCGCCATTGACAAACAACTGATTTTGTGATATATTTCCCTTGTTAAAGGCTGCGAAGAAGACATGGCACTTTGTAAGATTCCCAGAGAGAGACCTGCTTGGTGAAATGGTCTTGTACCCCCACAAAGTAGCTACCCCTTCTGAGCTGATTGCCGGAAATGGCTGTCCGGGTGCGCCCGTTATTGCGTGTGGCAGGCTTGCTTGTCCAGAGTGGCGGATCTTGTCCGCAACCAGGGTGGAACCGTGGAATACATTATATAATATGTATCCCACCCCTGATGCATTCAGGGGGTGGGATTATTTTTATTTCTACCCCACTAAAAATTGGAGGGAATTGAAAAATGTCCGAAGAAAATCTGTATACCTTTGAAAACCCCGAATACCGCAAGACCAACTGGCACACCTGTTCGC
>JAZRNS010000124.1:0-12212 GCA_045648245.1 Faecousia sp.
GGATAACCTTTCCCAGACCCGTATCCATCCCAATCTACCCGGGATGACAATCCCGGAGGAAATCGTCTTTACAAAAGATATCGAAGCTGCTTGCCGTGAGAAGGATATTCTTTTATTTGCAGTACCGTCTGTGTTTGTGCGCGCAACGGCAAAAAAGGCAGCACCCTATATTGCGGACAATCAAATCGTTGTGGATGTGGCAAAGGGCATTGAGCCGAAGACCCACCTTACCATGAGTCAAGTTATGGAGCAGGAATTTCAAAATCCAACGGTGAAGCTGGTTGCCCTTTCCGGACCGACCCATGCAGAGGAAGTGGCAAGGGACCTACCCACAACCATTGTTTCCGCAAGTGCAGATATGGTGGCTGCACGGAAAGTGCAGGAGGTCTTCTCCAACACTTGCATGCGTGTGTATACCAACGACGATGTGCTGGGCGTGGAGCTGTGTGGCGCCTTAAAAAATGTGATTGCCCTGGCAGCCGGTGTGGCTACCGGCTTGGGCTATGGCGACAACACCAAGGCAGCGATCATTACCCGGGGTGTTGCGGAAATGGCAAGACTGGGTACAGCCTTGGGGTGTAAGGAACAGACCTTCAGTGGGCTTGCAGGCATTGGTGATTTGATTGTAACGGCAACCAGCCAACACAGCCGCAATAACCGCTGCGGCATGTTGTTGGGACAGGGGGTTTCCCCGGAAGAGGCTGTAAAGCAGGTAGGCATGGTGGTAGAAGGCTTGAATGCTTTGCCTGCTGCCATAGAGCTGAGCCGGCTGCACGGTGTGGATATGCCCATTGTGGATGCGGTAGACGCATTGGTCAATAAAGGCGAATCGCCTGTAAGTGCAGTTCGTATGCTGATGGACAGAGATTATAAGGATGAAATTGCAAGCCGCAATCGAATCTTTTAACGCCATGTAGAACATGCAAAAAGATCATGTAATTTTTAAAGATATGCATATTTCATATCCCGACTCCAACAACAGGAGTCGGGATATGAAGAATCATCCCGATTCCATTGCGGAATTGGGATGATTTGTTCTACTTTTTTAATTTGTCCTTAATCAACTGAATTGAGGTAATGAAAGCATTCACCTTAAAAATTGCAGAAAGACTGATATATACTGCCGCACCGACACATACCTGCAAGA
The DNA here is from genome assembly GCA_045648245.1 of Faecousia sp. Taxonomy (GTDB): domain Bacteria; phylum Bacillota; class Clostridia; order Oscillospirales; family Oscillospiraceae; genus Faecousia. The sequence goes on from JAZRNS010000124.1 coordinate 1,148, forward strand.
CCAGTGACAGAAGGACCGGAAGATTTAATAATCCAACAGACCACACTGCCAGCATCATAAGCAGAGCCAATATAAGGGAGGAAAGGCAGGACTGAATTTGCTCGGACAAACGATAATCCATAACTTTTCCGGAATAGATGCCGTGAATTATCAGATCAATCATTGTATTTAGGGGTAATGTCAACGCAATAGCAATTACACCATATTTCATTGCAACCAAAATAGACAGTAATAAAATAGGCTTTTTAATAAACTCCAGCTTCAACATAACATCACTATAACCGGAAGCTTTCAACAACTGCAGACTAATCGTTGGTATAATAGAAATTATGCACTCAAGAGATACAATCCAGATAAAAGGTACGATTTTGATCCATTTTTCTGTGAGCAAAACGAGAACAAGATCTTCAGAAACTGCAATCAAACCAAACATCAAGGGGAAAATGATATAGGAGAGCATCCGAATACTTTTGTTTGCAATGTTTTTTGCAGCAGAGGGATCATCGGAAACACGCGCCATAGCAGGGAAGAGTACACTAATCAAAGTGGTGTAGATATTATTCCGAATCAAATAGGGAAGTTGCTTGCCTTTTGTATAATACGCCAGATCAACCGAGGTGTAGCTTGCACCTATGATTATTGAACTCAAATGATTGAACACAGTACCGGAAAGATCGGTAGCCATCACTTTCCATCCATAGCGGAGCAAGGGTTTTCCCGCCTCAAAGGAAAACTGCTTGGTAGGTCTCCAGCGGACGGTAAAGAACAAAATAAAAGTAGAGATTAAAGTGCTGACTAAGGATTGACTAACCAGTGCCCAGACACCCCATCCACTCAAAGCCATTGAGATACCGACAATGGCGGAGCAGATAGTAGCACCAATAGTAGAAAAGAAGAGCTTTTTGAACTCAAGATTGCGTGAAATAAGTGCTGTTTGAATAGACTGAAAGGAGGAAATGGGAAGACTTAGTGCAAATATGCGAATTACTGGCAGAAGAATTGGGATATTATAAAGCCGGGCCAGTAGGGGAGCAAAGAAAAACAGAACAAAGTAAAGAACAATGCTAAGTGCCAACCCGCAGTAGAAGATCGTTGAAATCTCTTTGCTGCTGATTTCTTTTTTTTGTATTAGCGCAGTGTTTAGACCGCTGATCAGGATTACATTGGCAATGTCGATAAATATCATAAGGACAGCCACTGCACCATAATCTTCGGGCATAAGGATTCGGGCAAGAACAAGAGATACGATAAAAGAAATTCCCTGGGTGATGATTCTCTCGCCAAATTTCCAAAAAACACTGGATATGATATTTTTATTTGTGTTTTGATTATTTAACATAGTCTATCTCTCATTCCAATGAATAAAGTGATAACAACCAATGATAGAAACTGTCATTTGTTGTTGGAACGGATATATTCCATGCTAGTTTCTGTGGGATGTTATCAATATATTCTAGTACATTTTCATCAATAGGTTTGTGAATAAATGGAGCCAGCGTAAACATATTTCGTGGTGTATAGAGTGTTTTGTCAAGCACATTACCATCAAGTCCATACTTTTTACAGAGCATCATAGTGATATCTATGAAAAAATATGTAGTATAGGTTCCATACTTTAAGAAATATTGCTTGAAAATATCATCAACAGCACGGACAAATAAACTGTTTTTTCTGGAGGCAATAAAGAAACCTGACCAGGAGCAATTAATATTCTCGTATTGCAGAAAGTCCTGACTGGTTGAAAATGCTAGTGTTGTAAAGGGCTTGTTTTCCAGATCATCAAGAAGATTATACTTTCCGGTAAAGAATATTGTCGCATCTATCCATATACCACCATTATTTTTAAGCAAGTTAAATCTCAGTATATCTGAAAAGGTTTGGACAGAGACTTTGTCTGTGCAAAAAGCCTGAAGTATTTGCGGGTGAATATCTGTGTAGTCCTTAAAGTTATATTTATCAATGGGAATAACGCAGCAATCCGGATGGTTTTTTTGAATAGATGCTAGACAAAGACGTACAATTTTGGGTGCATTTTTAAATCCATCCCACCAGAATACGAAAATATTTTTTGTTAATGGACATTGATCTAAGTCAGTAATTTCAGAAAGATAAGGCTTGAGAAGGGGATAGATCTGCTTTTCCATTTTTGGAAGGAGTAAATTCATCTGCGCAAAGGCATTTTCACGATCCTTTTGGAAACCTAAAAGGCGACTTGCACGAATTGGTCCTTTTGTTTGACATTTTTTATACCAAAACACGAAGTGGGCCTTTTTTGCTCGCAGCCAGCAGACAGTTTCCTTAATAAAATGGATAAGAACAGAAGGCATTATTTGCTTAATTATGTTTTTAATTTTACCAATTCCGGATTTGGATAGGTTCATCAAGGAATGGGCTTTTTGATAATTTTCGTCAGATCTAACTAATCGACAAAGTGTATGGTATTGGGAAATATCACTATTTTGAATACGACCCACCAAAGCATCTAACAGAAAACCGTACAAGGAGTAGGCTTGACTATCATCAGTAGAATAGGCAACAGTTAATTCCTTAAGCGCAGAAAATGCGGAAAAAGCCCGGGACAGATAAGTTTCTATTTGTCCGGTTTTCATCATGGAGTTGGTGTTGCCAATGTTGTAAAAGTAGCTATTTGGCTGTGAAACAGTCTTGCCACCTTGGCTGTTAAGTAACATCAGATAAGTGAAGATAGAATCTTCACCCAGGGTGATGTGCCGAAACTGAGAAAACTGTTCAGCAACTTTTTTTACAAGCTTTGTGCGATAAAGCTTGTTCCATCGAGAAATAAAAAAACGGTGGGAAACACCGGGATATCCCTGTTCCCATAAGTAGTTATTGGCATAGCTACGCAATTCATTGGCTGTATATAACCGATCTTCTATTAATGGATAGGGGGTGAGCATTCCTTTGTTTTCTGTATAATAACCAGCTGCAACAAAATCACAGGCATCAGACATATTTTCTATGAAGGTTTGGACAAAGTTTTTTCCAACCAAATCATCAGGATCCAGAAAACAGAGGTACTCACTATCTGCAACAGAAATGCCTGCAAGGGTTGCATCAACTAAGCCGCCATTTTCTTTTTCTACAATTTTAATGCGGGAATCCAGTGCGGCATAACGCTTCAGTATTTCGGCACTGGCATCGGTAGAGCCGTCGTTTACCAAAATAATCTGCAGATTTTTGTAGCTTTGGTTAATCAAAGCTGGGATCGATGTATCCAGATAGGACTCTTGGTTGTATACAGGAACAACAATCGAAACACGAGTATTTTGCGCCATCTGCAATCTCCTTTATGAAAATTATAATCAAGTCTTCGGGTCAACCAGTTAAGCAATGCGGTTTGTGCGCCTGTTTACAAGTCAAGATTTAATGATCTTAGCAGGCACGCCACCTACGACAGCATAAGCGGGGACATCCTTATTTACCACAGATCCAGCGGCTATCACAGCACCTTTGCCAATATGCACACCGGAAAGCAGTGTTGCACATCGACCAATCCAAACATCATCCTCGATGATTACCGGCCCTTTGATATGCAGTTTTCTTTGCATAGGTGGGATCTTCAAGGTTTCCAAAGAGGTATCGCCATGACTGTTATCGGAGATATAGACACTTTGTCCAACTAATACATTATTTCCAATTTGCACCCTATGGGCACAGGATATTTGTATATAGTCGGTCAAAACTACATTGTCTCCGATTGTAAGCTGTGGATGAAAATGCTCACCGGCATAGGTGTCCCATGCCTGCAGATTAAGTCCTTTGCCGGCACAGAAGTTATTGCCGATTTTTATATATTTGGCACCCAGGATGTGGGGATCTTCACCCACACAGGAACCACTACCTAAACTATACAATTCCGTAGAATAGAGTTTCCAGACAAATCGATTGCGTCTGGAACGCCTGCGTGACAAAGCCGATGGATTTAAAAAGGGTCTTATAAGAGCAAAAATAGTCTTTTTAAGTCGCAGATTCACTGTGTTCACTCCTTGCAGGTGTTTGTCGTCAACTCTTGGATCCATTCCAGATATTTGTATCCGTTATGCACGGTTGGCTCAATAACCATGCCTTCTGCCCATTCGTTCCAGGCATTGATAACAACATACTCATCATCTTTTAAGGATTTGGCATAGTCCATAAATGCCTCTTTTGAAGGAGGTGTAATTAAATAGCCACGGGTACCGTGTCTGGGTGTGTTATCCCATTCAAAGAACAAACCGTGGATCAAACGAGAATCCCGAGGTATTTTCCTTAACATAGTTTTGTAGATCCGATTGCCGTCATAAGTTTCTAATGTTTTTAGAATACCGGCCTGGCGTAATCGGTATAAAAGTCTATTCCATTTGTTTGCAATAAAGGATTTAGCACCATAAGTAAGCATTCTACCAGCCAAGGGTTCTGTTAGATATACTTTTTCAGTTTGAGGAGCAGTTTTGCCTAGGAATTCTGCAACCTTGTCTTCCTCTGCATGGAAGCATTCCTCAATAACATAGATACCATCAAAGCCATTTTCCCGGCACCAACGGTCAAAGCATTCCAGCATAGGTTTTTTTTGCGGGAAATCTGCATAAATCATCAACACAGGCTTGTTGTTGTTCTTTTCATATCTGTAATCCTGGAAGAAGGGCAGCAGATAATCGAAATGCGCACGCCAATCGTCCTGGGTGCCGTAGGTCTGCTCCAGCAGAACCTCACGGGAGCCCTTCCAGGCTCGGTTCCAGGTATGGTTTGCCCAACAGAAGAAGAAAGGCTGATCAATATCGGTCCACTTTAACAGATTTTCTGCCGGCTTCTCTAAAAGCTTTTTGCCGCAGAAATAGTAGTGGTAGTAAATCATACCGGAGACACCATACTTTTTCATTAGTTTGGTTTGGTGGACAACAGTTTCCTTTTCTAAAAGGTTATAATAATTGCCGTCCAAAGGCTGTTTCGGCTGCACATGACCTCGGAAAAGAGGTTTGGCGCGCTTAACATTTGTCCACTCAGTAAAACCCTTGCCCCACCATTCATCGTTTTCTGGGATCGTATGAAATTGGGGCAAATACAATGCAAAGAGTTTCATTTTTGCACTCCTCTCAATTGTTGTAGTATTTTTAATCGGGAAGGTTTGTTGCAGGAGAAGTACATTCTAATCCAGCGAAGGCTGTCCACATATAGAAGGAAATCATAATTTCTTCCGTAGCCTGCAGGGTGCAATCGTTAATAAGGATTGCAATGACAAGGCTAAACCAAAATGTCATGGGGTGTTTCGTGGCTGGATCCTGCTTGCGATATGTGCGTACGCCCTTGATGAGGATACAGGCAACAAAATAATAGTGGAGAATAAAACCAATCAAACCAAGCTCACAAAGTCGCTTTAGCACACCGCTTTCTGTTACGACAATAGAGGCATCATTCCAGGCACCGGTTTTCGATGGACCAATGCCGAACCAAATGTTTGACTTAAACAAATCCAATGCGTTTCTCCAGAGGTGTAGACGGCCGATGTTACCCGGATCGCCAGACCAATCGAGAATACTTCTAACGCGGCGCAGAAAGTTGTTGATGGTTTCGCTGCTTGTTTCAAAAGTGCCGAACATGACAACAAGAACAGCCAGAAAAGCAATGCACAGAAGGGAGCAGGCAGCAAAACGCTTATAGGAGTGTCGGCAACTATTATATGCGTATAGCATAAACTGCACGCCCAAAGCGATACCGCAAGCGACCAATGGACCGCGGGAGCCGGTAGTTAAAATAGAGACGAAACAGAATGCGCCGGGAATAAGCCAAAGGGGCTTTTTCTCTGCATAACAAATATCCAGGCATGTCAATGCAAAGAAACCCAGAAACATGCCGTGGTTCAAATAAGAACGGGAAAAGACTGCAGAACGGAACCCTGCGTTAATGTCCACGCCCAGATCAATCAGTAAATGGTGCTGGGTAATAAATTCAAACCATGACAAAATTGCCACAAACACGCCCCAAAAGGCAAATACCTTCAAACATTTTCGAAGATCCACCCGAGGAAGCAGCCATGTCATTGCAAAGAAGATCAACACATAGAAAATGTATTCGTATATAGCACGCACCAGTTGGGTGAAATTGTTTTGAAACAAGCCGTTGGCAATGATGTAAACAGAAAACAGAAGAAAAGTGATAAATAAATTGGCTTTGTGCTGGGTCATGCCGGGCTTGCCAAATAATTGAAATACAGCACATAGGGCAATGAGTGCCAGCGAAAAAAGCTCAAAGACAAAGGGAATACAGTCCCAAAGTAGCTTGCTTGAAAAGTATACAAAAAGCCAACTAACAAGCAGCTCTGTGTAAGAAAAACGGGATACTTTCATTTTGGGGCTGACTCCTTTCTTATAGTTTTTACAGCAGTTCTTCGATCAAACGAACACGGCTTTCCCAGTTGTTATCACGCAGGAACGCTGTGCGCTCGGCCTGAGAATATTTCACGGTTTTGCTGTCCATCAACACACGAAGCTGGTGACAATAGCTTTCATAATCGGTGTAGAAATGAACAAAGGGTGCAAACCGGGCAATCTCCGGGTATTCCACACACAAAATATTCTTATTGAAATTGATGTATTCGTAAAGCTTTACCGGATCGACGGCCTCTATGATCTCGTTAAGAACAAAGGGCATGATCAAGCAGTGCGCATCCTTTGTTACAACGGGAAGCTCATCGTGTTCCACAGTGCCAACATAATGCAAACGGTCGTGCGGGGGGAATGTCATTTCGGAAGGACCGATCAGCAGATATTCCAGCGTTGGGAATTCTTCAAGACTTTTCAGAATGAATTCCAGATTGAACCAGGAACTGATTGTACCAAAGTAAGCAAGTGTGTAACGGTCTGTGGGGAGTGCGGGTTGATTGGATACATCCATAATCTGACCGTTATAACCATTTCTCACCAAGGTGATTTTATCTGCGTGTGCATCGCCGTAACGCTTTATCAACACATCTTTCAGATTTTGGCTGCTAACCAGAATTTCGTCAGAACGCTCTACAAGTATTGCTTCCTGCTTCTCCATCGCTGCTCTGTCAGCAGGGTCTGTCAAAAAAGCAGGATGGTTGTCCATACAATCGTAGATTACCTTGCCGGCAAATCCCCCAGGGATTGCATCCAGCTGATCGGGGAAGGTCAGATACAGACAATCTGCGTTGGACTTCTTCACCTGATGGCGAATAGCTTGGGCTTTGATCTTCCGGTTAATGTTGCGCAGAACGGGATAGCGGTCACCTCTGGGAATCACATAGATTGGTTTAATATCCAGTCCGTTTGCATCTCGTTTTTGGTAACCGGTTCGTCCGTAGTGATGCTGGTACATAACCGTGACATCATATTTTTCGGACAGATGCTCAGCAATGAAGTGGGGGCGTTGTTTAATCCAGTTCCAGTCCACCTGCATTACATAAACAATCTTTTTCATAAATCGTTCCTCTTTTTATAAATTCTTTTCCAGAATGTCAGCAATCCGTTCACTGGCATGACCATCGCCATAGGGATTTGCTGCGTGTGCCATAGCGTTGTAGGCTTCAGGATCATCCAAAAGTTTAGTAAATTCCTGATAGATGGTATCTTCCTGTGTTCCAACCAGCTTCAGTGTGCCGGCGGCAATGCCTTCCGGACGCTCAGTGGTATCGCGCATAACCAGCACAGGCTTGCCCAGAGAGGGTGCTTCTTCCTGAATTCCGCCGGAGTCAGTAAGGATCATATAGCTGGCGTTGAGGAAGTTGTGGAAATCCAGAACCTCCAGCGGCTCAATAATCCGGATGCGATCATCGCCACCCAAAATAGCATCTGCAGTTTCCCGTACAGCAGGATTCATATGAATGGGATAAATGGCTTTCACATCAGGATGCTCGTCCATAACGCGACGGATGGCGCGGAACATATTTTTCATAGGCTCGCCCAGATTTTCCCGGCGATGGGCAGTAATCATAATCAAGCGGCTGCCGGCAGCCCACTCCAGCTGAGGATGGGTGTAGTCAGAACGCACGGTGGTTTTCAGTGCATCGATCGCAGTGTTGCCGGTTACATAAATGCTGTCAGGGGAGCGGCCTTCTCGCAGAAGATTCTCTTTAGAAAGCTCAGTAGGAGCGAAATTGAAGCCGCTGATAATGCTCACAGCCTGACGGTTAAATTCTTCTGGATAGGGAGAGTAGATGTTATAGGTGCGCAAGCCGGCTTCCACATGGCCTACAGGAATTTGAAGATAGAAGCAGGCCAGCGCAGTTACGAAGGTAGTGCTGGTGTCGCCGTGAACCAAAACAACATCCGGCTTCACTTCTTCCAAAACCGTCTTAATGCTACCAAGAATGTTGGTGGTAACGTCAAACAAGGTCTGCCGGTCCTTCATAATAGACAGATCATAATCCGGTGTTACATGGAAAGCATCCAGCACCTGATCCAGCATTTGCCGATGCTGACCGGTAACACAGACTATGGTTTGAATGGATTTGCGTGATTTCAATTCATTTACCAGCGGGCACATTTTGATCGCTTCCGGCCGTGTGCCGAAAACCAGCATGACTTTTTTCACGAGTTATTCGCTCCTTTGTTTTGACGGATGAGATTAAGAAGAATTTGTGCGGAATGCTTAGTATGTTCTAATTCAAAAATAAACTTGTCAATGCGCTTCTTGGATGCTTTTCTGGTGGCGGCACCCTCATAATGCAGCACTTTGAGTTCCGGGCTATAGCGGATGGTCAGATTCTTTTTTTGACACAGATATGCCAGAATATCCTCTTCCATATACATGAAGGTCTCCGGGTGCAGGCCTGTGGGGTATTCTTTCATATAATCTTTAGATAACACGAAAAATGCGCCCTGCACTACCACATCATATTGCACCCGATGGAAGTCATCAGCATCCGGCCGTCCGGATTTTCCTAGAAGTCGCTTCAAAAACCGCAGAAGTCCGTAAATATGCAGTTTTTTAATAAAGCGCAATCGCCTCAGCTTTTTGTCAATGCTGGGAAGAAGAGATTCCAGCTGCTGGGCAGTATAGAGCGTATTGCGAATAGGGCTTTGGTGATAATTGTTGATAACACTGAAAATATCCGGGCCAAAGACAGCAAAAGGATCACTGGCGTATAGATGGCAGAGCTTTTGGAAAAATTGAGCATCTTGAATTTCAATGTCGTTATTGGATACCGCTATGAAATCCGGGCAAAAATGCTTCTGAGCATATTCAATACCCAGATTGTTACCCTTGGCAAAACCCAAATTCTCCTCAGAAAGAAGAACAGTGATATTTTGCTCGTTGGCGTATAACGCCTGGGTTTGCAGGCCACAGCCGTTCGTAGAGGCATTATCCACGATTATAAAATGATAGTCAATATCGTTCCAGTTGAGGGATCGCAAATTTTCAATAAACTTGGTAGTATCTTCCGGATTGTTGTATTGTAAAATTACAACAGCTATCTTTTTCACAGGGGCATCATACCTCCATTACTTGGTCAAAAAGCAATAAGTGCATTTTGGTAAGATGTTTGATTTTTAATAGAACGGTAAATAAGTGCCGTCAAATTCATATTTTAAATTTTGATTACGGTCGCCAATTTTTTTGGCAGGAATACCACCGTAAATTCCATAGGGGAGAAGATCCTTTGTAGCAATCGCACCGGCCGCCAAAACGGCGCCCTCACCAATGTGCGTTTGAGGCAGGAGAATGGTGCGTGCACTGAGCCAAGCCCGATCATCAACGATAACGGGTCCACCGCTGGAGTTGCTTTCAAAGTAAGGATCGTTTACATCGTGCTGTTCTGTCCAGATCCATACACCGGTGGATATGTTTACATTTTTTCCTATTTTAATACCATTTCTTCCGTCGAGTTTGCAGTCGTCACCGACGACTGTGCCTTCGCCAATATGGATGTTCCAAGGTGCACGAATTTCGAAACCGCCATACACAACAACATTTTTTTCCAGCTCCATCTGATAAATATGGCGCAAAACCCAGTTGCGGTATTTATGGCAGGGAATACGGCCTAAACGAATAACACTGTAGCGGATCCAGCCGGACAGAATGAGCTTAATTTTAGAAGCCAGACTGGGTTTTGTGGTTATTCCGGAACTTGTTTGCTGAGGTGTGTGGCTTTTTTGCGCATCCTTGCGCTTCTTAGCTTTGCAGTATACCAAACAGATGCATTTGTCTGCTAAATAGAAAAACAAAAATAAGATAAGGATCCAAAGCAAGATGTTCATTATTGGGTGTCCTTTCCGGCAGAAATGGGGATTTTGTAATCAACAAGAAAATCCTTGGCAATTTTACTCCAAGAGAAGTTTTCAGAAAGTGCTTGATTATCAAGGGCTATTGCTTCCTTTTCCGAAGATGTCAGCTTGCTCCATTCTAAAATCTTAGCAACCATTTCCTCTTGGGTATCAGCCATACAAACACCCGGATGCCCTGCAAACAAAGCTTGGGATTCTTCGTCACCTTGGGTGGTGATGATGGGTGTGCCGTGTGACAAATAAGCAAGGAAGCTGCCTCTGCGCAGAGTAAGACCATCTTCATATAGAACGGTGGCAATATCGGTGTTGCGGATTTCCCGGGAGACATCCGCATCGGAAATATATCCGGTAACACTGACAGCATCAAGCATACCGTATTCCTCAATCCATTTCCAAACCTGTTTATGATAGTCGGCAAAATGGTTAGTTTCCTCAGTGCCTACATCACCGATGACACGGAAACGCAGGACATCTTCTGTGTCCTGTGCTTTTAATTGCTGCCAAAGAGACAGCATTTGCTCAATGCCTTTTCCGTGATATACAGAGCCAAAATAGGACAGAGTGATTTTGTCAGAGGGTGTTTTTTTGTCGGGTAACACGGTAATGTTTGCGCCAATAGTAGTAGGTCTGACCCGCTTTCCTGCAAAAATACCAACCGTCTGTCTGTCTTTTTGAGCAGGAACATATATGCCGTTAGCAAAAAGAAGGATAGGCACAATGGCTACCTTTCTAAGAAAACGGGCACGGGTAAATTCGTGTAAGCGCACATAAAAAGGAATGTTTTTCTTCCGCTTCCAATTATAGAATCGAACGATAGCCGG
>JAZRNS010000125.1:0-2499 GCA_045648245.1 Faecousia sp.
GTCTTTGCGTGATCCATCCTAATATTTACTGATATTTTACTTTTAAGGCTTGGAAACAGGGCTGAGTTATGTTATAATGTAGCAAGAATTTTGAAAGGCAGGTGAGCGGCATTGAAGGAACTGAAACATAAAATTGCAGAGGCGTTGCTTTCGGCACTGCCGATCACGCTGATTGTGTATTTGGTGGCATTGTTGCCTTGGTTTGACTTTTCTCATACAGAGCTGATTACCTTTACTGCCGGTGCCGTTTTGCTGATTTTCGGCATTGGGCTGTTTAATTTGGGTGCAGATCTGGCAATGACCCCCATGGGTGTTCATGTAGGAGCTGGACTTTCCAGACAAAGAAAGCTTTGGCTGCTGCTGATCGTCTGCTTTGTGTTGGGTATGCTGATCACCATTGCAGAGCCGGATCTGCAGGTGCTTGCCAATCAGGTGAAGGCGGTTATGAATGGCACAGTGCTGATTTATGCAGTTGGTATTGGCGTGGGAACCTTTTTAATGGTGGCGATTTTACGCATTGTTTTTAAGCGTCGCTTGGGCAGTATTTTAATGCTGTTTTATATGCTGCTGTTTGCCTTGGCATTGCTGCTGGCGGTGAATGAAAACCTGAATTTGCTGCCCTTGGCATTTGATTCCGGCGGCGTTACAACAGGCCCGATCACCGTTCCTTTTATTATGGCGTTAGGCGTTGGTATCTCTAGTGTTTTAGGTGATCGCAAGTCCCAGGAGAACAGCTTCGGTTTGGTCTCTTTATGTTCGGTAGGCCCTATATTGGCGGTGCTTTTCCTGGGCATTTTTTCGAAAAATGACTTGCGTTATGCTGTACCGGATTATACTGTAAGCGACCGTATTTTCCGTAGCTTTTTGCATACTGCGGGACATACGGCAAAAGAGGTCGCCCTGGCTTTAGGCCTGATCATTGTATTTTTTCTGCTGTGTCAGATTTTCTTCCTGCGCCTACCCAAACGCCAGATGTTCAAGATCGGCGTAGGTGCAGCATTTACCTATGTGGGCTTGGTGCTGTTCCTGACCGGCGTGAATGTGGGCTTTATGCCGATTGGCTATAAGCTGGGTTATTCCATTGCCCAAATGCAGCCTTGGCTCCTGATCTTGCTGGGTCTTGTAATGGGTATTTTGGTGGTGATGGCTGAGCCTGCAATCCATGTGCTGAACAGTCAGGTAGAGGAAGTAACCGGCGGTTATGTAACCAAAAGATCGATGATGATCGGTCTTTGCATCGGTGTGGGTCTTGCGATCGCATTGAGTGTGGTTCGTATCATTTTTGATTTCTCCCTGACCTATTACATTATTCCCGGCTACTTTATATCCCTGGGCCTTTCTTTGTTCGTCCCCCCTGTGTACACAGCCATCGCCTTTGACTCCGGCGGCGTTTCCAGCGGTCCTATGACCTCTGGCTTCATTCTGCCCTTTGCCATCGGTGTCTGCGTGGGTGTCCAGGGAGCAGATGCAGTACTGCGGGATGCCTTCGGTGTTGTGGCATTGGTAGCCATGACACCGCTGATTACCATTCAACTCCTTGGTTTTAAGGCGATCGTCTCCAACCGGGTCATGGAGCGCAGAGCTATGAAACGGATTTTGGATGCAGATGATCAGCAGATCATCAACTTTATGTAAGGGGGTACAGCAATGGGAATTTCAATCAACGAATCGGCCATTAAGAAGCTCAAACTCCTGATTACAGTGGTAGATCGCAGCAAAATGGAGTTCTATTTAGATGTTTTAAGTCAGTTTGAAGTGAACTTTCAAATGGCAACCAACGGTTTGGGAACAGCCAATTCAGAGCTTGTGAGTATGCTGGGTCTGAACATCCATAAGGCAGTGCTTTTCAGCGTTGTGCGTGAGGATATGGTGGATACCGTTATGAACTGTTTGGAAGAAAAATTTACTACCATCAAAAATGGAAAGGGTATCGCCTTTGCTGTGCCGCTTAGCAGCGTGATCGGTGTGAACATGTATCAATTTTTAAGTAATAACAAGCAAGGAAAGGGGGGGACTGACCATGACGACCAATAACCATGAGGTGATTTTTGCCATTGTCAATGCAGGCTTTGCGGAGGATGCCATGGCAGTAGCCCGTGAGCAAGGCGCCCGGGGTGGCACGATCCTCAGCGGCAGAGGTGTAGCCAGAGAAAATGAGGCAGCCTTTTTCGGCATTACCATTCACTCTGAAAAAGAGATTTTGATGATGGTAGTGGAAAAGAATATTCGGGATAATGTACTCAATGCCCTGTACAAGCAGATGGGCATGGATAAGAAGGCACAAGGCATAGCATTTTCCTTGCCGGTATCCGATGCGGCAGGTCTTGTAAAGCTGCCGGAAACAGAAGAATAAATAAAAGAAGGGTCTGTTGCAAAATACAAAAAATGATCGATAGCACTTGTAGGGGCGATCATTGATCGCCCGCGGGCGCACAATGTGCGCCCCTACATCCACCACCGAAAGATTATTTCCATAAGAAGAAAGAGTCTGTTGCAAAA
>JAZRNS010000126.1:0-21326 GCA_045648245.1 Faecousia sp.
CCTCCGACTTGTGATGTCAAATGTAACCAAAATTGCGTTAACTGCTCATATCTTGAAGCTGGATAATAAAACACGTTGTGTCATATAGAAAAGATGTGCCGGGACTTTCCACGTGGTACACCGGAACACTTGCTTGCCGCAATCGTCCCGTCCTACACAAGCTTTGAACTTGTAGGAAATGATTTTGCCGTCTTTTTCTTTGGGGATGATAGATGCCATTTGATAACACTCCTTCTTGTGTTACCAATGCTAATTCACGTTCAAAATGGACGATTTGTTGACCTTTTTGTTGACCTACCCTTCGCAAAGCCTGCGGAGGGTCATAAAAATCGTCCGAAAAGTAAGAAAAAGCACCGAAAACCAACGTTTTCGATGCTTTTACTATGGTGGACGATATAGGACTCGAACCTATGACCTTCCGCACGTCAAGCGGATGCTCTAGCCAGCTGAGCTAATCGTCCAAAGGCGAGTGTCATTATAACAAAGGGTTTGCGTGTTGTCAAGTGTTTTTTCAAAAACAAAGTAGATAATAAATAGAAAAACGGATTGCCACGGCTGGCAAAGCCGCCCTCGCAATGACGTGGTGGGTCGATGCCGTTCCTGATTTTTAACCTTCAATTAAAAGAGCGTGCCATCGGCACGCTCTTTTATTGGACAAATCAGGCCTTGCCGGCGCAGCCCAGAACATTCACCAGCTTGTGGCGAACCAGTTCCTTAATGTTTGCGCGGGCGGGCTTCAGGTACTCACGGGGGTCAAACTTAGAAGGCTCGTCGTTGAAGAACTTACGAATCGTACCCGTCATAGCCAGACGCAGGTCGGAGTCGATGTTGATCTTACATACAGACAGCGCTGCAGCCTTACGCAGCTGCTCCTCGGGAACACCGATTGCATTGGGCATCTTGCCGCCGTTTGCATTGACCATCTTTACATAGTCCTGAGGAACGGAGGAAGAACCGTGCAGAACGATGGGGAAGCCGGGCAGACGTTTGGTAACCTCTTCCAGCACATCGAAACGCAGTGCGGGAGGAACCAGAATACCCTGCTCATTCACAGTGCACTGTTCAGGCGTGAACTTATATGCACCGTGGCTGGTGCCGATTGCGATTGCCAAAGAGTCGCAGCCGGTCTTGGCAACAAACTCCTCAACCTCTTCAGGACGGGTATAGGAAGCTGCCTCAGCGGAGACATTTACTTCGTCCTCAATACCAGCCAGGCTACCCAGCTCAGCTTCCACCACAACACCGTGATCATGGGCATACTCAACGACCTTACGGGTGATCTCAATATTCTCGGCAAAGGACTTGGAGGATGCATCGATCATAACGGAGGTAAAACCGCCGTCAATGCAGGACTTACAAGTCTCAAAGCTATCGCCGTGATCCAGGTGCAGTGCCACAGGAATGTCGGGGCACTCCAAAACAGCAGCCTCAACCAGCTTTACCAGGTAAGTATGATTTGCATAGGCACGGGCACCCTTGGAAACCTGCAGAATAACAGGTGCATTCTCCTCGCGGCAAGCCTCGGTAATTCCCTGAACGATTTCCATGTTGTTGACATTGAAAGCGCCGATTGCGTAGCCGCCATCGTATGCCTTTTTAAACATTTCGGTTGTTGTAACAAGAGCCATTTTTATCGATCCTTTCATTCAAAGCGGGTAACCGCCAATATTTCCAATTATTATTATACCATGTTTTTTATCATTTTCAATATACATTTTTAATTTTATACCTGCTAAGAATTCCAAATATGTTGGTATCTTCTTGGAAAAATATATTTAATTTTACAGTTTACCTTTGTCCCAAAATAAAATATAATGTATTCTATAATTGTTTATTAAAATCACTTAAGGAGTGTTTCCATGATGAACTTATCCCCCCTTCAAGCTGCAAGATACCAGTATTCCCCTAAGCTGCCGGGCATGCTCAGAAACGGTATTGCAGAAATCTGTGTAAAGCAGGGCAGCGCCACAGAAAGTGTTGCCGATCAGGACAAGATCAAGTCCCTGTTCCCCAACACCTACGGCAAAAATGAAATCACCTTCCAAAAGGGACAGAACACCAGCCAGGCAAAAAAGCAGGTGGTTGGCGTGATCCTGTCCGGCGGTCAGGCACCCGGCGGCCACAATGTTATTTGCGGCCTGTACGATGCGCTGAAGGCTACCCGTCAGGATAATGTGCTTTACGGCTTTAAAGGCGGCCCCAGCGGTCTGCTGGATGACGATTACCTGATCTTTGATGACGAATACATCAACCAGTACCGCAACACCGGCGGCTTTGACATCATTGGCTCCGGCAGAACCAAGCTGGAAACCGAGGCGCAGTTCGCCATTGTTGCTGAAAACTGCAAGAAGCACGGCATCAACGCGCTGGTAATTATCGGCGGCGACGACTCCAACACCAACGCCGCTGTTTTGGCTGAGTACTTTGCTGCAACCGGTGCCGGCATTCAGGTGATCGGCTGTCCCAAGACCATCGACGGCGACCTGAAGAACGAGGACATCGAGTGCTCCTTCGGTTTTGACACTGCTACCAAGACCTACGCAGAGATCGTAGGCAATATCCAGCGGGATGCCAACTCTGCCAAGAAGTACTGGCACTTTGTAAAGGTGATGGGTCGTTCTGCTTCCCATGTAGCGCTGGAAACTGCTCTGCAGACCCAGCCCAACATCTGCCTGATCGGTGAAGAAGTAGCTGCCAAGAAGCTGTCTTTGGCACAGATTGCCGACTACATCGCCGACAGTGTTGCCGCCCGTGCCTCTAAGGGCTGGAACTTTGGTATTGCCATCATCCCCGAGGGTATTGTAGAATTTATCCCTGAGTTTTCCATGCTGATCGGTCAGATCAACGAGCTGCTGGCCGGCGCAAAGGCTGACACTTTCAACACTCTGCCCACTTGGGAAGAAAAGTACGCCTTTATTGAAAACGGTCTGACAAAGGAGGCCATGGCAGTGTTTTCTCTGCTGCCTCAGTCCATTCAGCAGCAGCTGTTCCTGGAGCGCGACCCTCACGGCAACGTGCAGGTTTCCCTGATCGAGTCTGAAAAGCTTTTGTCTGAGCTGGTAAAGGACAATCTGGCTAAGCGTGCTGCAGCCGGCACATACAACGGCAAGTTCGCCGCTCTGCATCACTTCTTAGGCTACGAAGGCCGCTGCGCCTTCCCCTCCAATTTCGATGCTGACTACTGCTATAGCCTTGGCTACAACGCCTTTATGCTGATCCAGTACGGCTACACCGGCTATCTGTCTAAGGTTTCCAATCTGAGCAAGCCTGCTGAGCAATGGGTTGCTGGCGGCATGCCTATCACCAAGATGATGAATATGGAGCGTCGCCACGGTGCCGATAAGCCTGTTATCCGCAAGGCTTTGGTGGAGCTGGAGGGCAAGCCCTTTAAGTACTTCGCAGCAAACCGGGAAATCTGGGCTACCGAGACCTGCTATGTCTATCCCGGTTCCATTCAGTACTGGGGTCCTGCAGAGGTTTGCGACCAAACTACGGTTACTCTGTCTTTGGAACAAAACTAATTGATATAAAGGAGCTGTCTCATTCGTTTTGAGACAGCTCCTTTATTATTTTTCCGGCAGCTTACTGCGGCGACGGCGGCGGGAGGAGGAAGACCGGTGGGGATTTTCCGGCTCTGCCTTCTCTGCCCGGCGGGCATAAGCTTCTGCCGCTTCCGAGGTTGCTTCATAAGTCAGGCGGCTAACGCGAACGGTGCCGTCCGGCTGGTCGGACAACCGAACCCGAATCAGGAACTTGCCATGGTCCGGACAGGTTGCCAGATCCATATAGCGTCTGCCCGGCTGGGCAAACCAGCGGGAACCCAGCATTTGCCGGGAACAGGTGGGGCAAAGGTTTTCCTTGCCGGACATGGCGCTTAATGCTGCCCGCTTGTCCGCATAATCGTAAAACACCTTCCGATCAATACAGCCGGGAAGCTCTGCACCATGAAAGCCGTTTACATGCGCCTTCAGCGCCTTGGCATATTCTTCTGTACCCTTTTTCAGATCCAACCGGGCGCAGATCAGCGCCGTGTGGTAGGCATCGCCCAAGGCATCGTGGGCCGGGCGGCTGGGCTCGATCTCAAATATCTCCATAGCAGTTTTCAACGCCTTTTGAGAATTGGAGCCATCGGTTTGGGCATTGAAGATCATCTGGGCATTATACCAGCGATTAACCCAATGATCCTCCAGGCCGTGAAGCTGCAAATTCTCCCGCAGAATGGTAATGTCATCAAAGCCCCAAGTGAGGAAAATAACATCTTCCCCGCACCAGGCACGAAAGCGCTCCATGGCTTCCACCATGCCAACGCCCTCGTCCCGCAGCTGGGATTCTTTGATGCCGGTGAGCTTCCCCACCCTGCGGTTTAACCGGCGGTAATATTTCGGTTTTATCAACACCTGAAATTCATCAGCCACCTGCCGGTCCTGGGTGATCCGCACCGCGCCGATCTGAATAATCTCACCGCGAATCTGCACAGGCAGAACCTTGCGGGAAGACGGAGAGCCGGGCCAGGGCTGATTCCATTCCATGTCCAATACAATGTAATCCATTTCGATACCTCAGTAAACTCATACTTTTTTTACTATATCACATCTGTGCCTGTTCTGTAAACAGGAATTTACAAGGGGCTTGCATGTAAAAAGCGTGTTGCCTGCGCAACACGCTTTTTTGACTATTCTTCCGGTGTCATCACTTTATGGTTTACATAATATATCTGTTCCACCGGCTTGTTGGAAAGCAAACTAGTGATGGCATCATAGGCACTTTCCATAAAAGCTTCTGTATCTGCAGATAGTATGGCGGTATAATTCTGATTCCGTTCCCCATCGGCGTCTGCACCTATCAAATAGAAGTCCCGGTCTGCCTTCCAGCCACCGTCTTTCATGGCTTCCAGCGCCCCTTGGGTAGCCTCACCGTTTCCGCAGAAGATCACTTCAATATCCTTGCCGTATTGGGACAGCGCCTTGTTGCACAGGTCGTAGCAGTTTTCTTTCGTTTCGTTGGAATACAAAATATCCAGCACCGTAACGGTCTGTCCCTTTTCTTCCAGCCGCCGCACGCAGGCTTGTGCCTGATTCACGGCAAAGCGGTCATCCTCCGGACCGGCGATCACCAAACAGGAGACCTGTCCATCTTTATTTTTATCGCCCCGGTCTTTTGCATCCAAAATCACATCTGCCTGTCGGGAACCAAGGGTTTCTTCCAGCAGGTAGATGCTGCTGAATCTGTCCCACATTTGCAGAACATCTTCTTCCGGCAGGTAATTTACAAAAACCACAGGTACATTGGGGGATTTCAGGGATGTGATAATTTCTGGGGCTGTGCCCGTAATCACCGGCTCTACCACAACCAAAACTGCCCCTTCTTCTACAAAATCGGTGATTTGATGATTCTGCTTCACCTGATCGTTAAGTGCATCAGCAATGGCAGCCCTGTAACCGGACTGCTCCAACCGCTGTTGCAGGCGGTCGCCCAATTCAGGATCTTGCTCATATTGGCGCAGGCACAAACCGATCAGCGGCAGATCCGCCGCATCCTCTTGTTTAGACCCGGTGCACAAAACCACTGTAATAATTATCAGGCTCAGTGCCACCGCGCCCAGCAAAAGCCAGACCTTCTTCTTATCCATTGCCAATTCTCCTATCTAAAATGCCTTTAGCTCAGCTTATTTTCGTAGGTATTTACATCAGCGGTTTCGCCCACCTTGAAATACTCGTCCAAAACAGCCTTTGCCACACTACCCAAGGTAGAACCGTGGCCGCCCTTTTCCACATATACAGAAATGGCGATCTGTGGGTTATCCAGGGGT
This sequence comes from Faecousia sp., assembly GCA_045648245.1. Classification (GTDB taxonomy): domain Bacteria; phylum Bacillota; class Clostridia; order Oscillospirales; family Oscillospiraceae; genus Faecousia. The sequence continues at coordinate 5,810 of JAZRNS010000126.1, forward strand.
GCATAGCAGACAAAGGCTGCGTTATCTGACGCAGAAGGGATACCGGTCTGTGCCGTACCGGTTTTCGCCGCAATGGTAATGGGATAGTTTCGGAAAGTGCTGTAGGCTGTACCGCCGGACACATTCGCCACCATGTACATGCCTTCCTTCACCGTATTATATGCCTCGTCAGACATACTCATCTGACTGATCAGCGCCGGCTCATTTTCCAGCAACAGGCTGCGGTAGTCAGAAGATACCACCCGGCTCATAAAGGTAGCTTTATAACGCTTGCCCTGATTTGCCAGCGTGGAAGTATACACACAAAGCTGTAAGGGGGTGAATCGGTTGTCCGACTGACCGATGGAAGCCAATATCTGGTCTGCCTTATACCAGCCGGAATCGTCGCCCTTATACAGTGATGCCTTGGTGTCTGCATTGGCACGGTGGCCCACATCTTCATAAAGCTCCACGCCGGTAGACTCACCCAGACCCAGCATTTTTGCTGTGGAGTCGATGGCGCCCAGGGTCATGGTGTCGCCCAGCACATAGAAGAAATAGTTACAGGACTTCTGCAGCGCCACGGCCGCGTTAATGGTGCCATGGGTGCCGCCGGTCAGGGAGTATGCCAGACAGGAGGCGGAGAAGCCATCGTACTTGGTGAATTTACCGTGGTCAGTAATGGTAGTGTTGGAGTCGATACGACCGGCCTCAATAGCCGCCACCACCATAGACATCTTATAGGTTGAGCCAGGGGGGTAAGTTCCCAACAGCGCCCGGTTATACAAGGGGCTATAGCTATCAGCAACCAATTCGGTATAGTCCTGGAAGAAAGAGGACAGGTCATAAGAAGGATAGCTGGCGCTGACCAAAATCTGACCGGTTTTCACATCGGTAGCCACCACCGCGCCACCGCCGGCATCAGAGCCATCGCCCTCTCCGGCACGCAGATCCAGGATCACCTTCTCCAGCGCATCTTCTGCCACCCGTTGGAGGTTAATGTCAACGGAAACCTCTACGTTTGCGCCAGCCTGGGGCTCTACGATATAACGGGAGGAAATCAACGTTCCGTCGGTGGCAACCGTGTCTTCACGCCACCCATCAACGCCATGGAGGTACTCCTCGTAGGCCTCTTCCAGACCATCCTGACCCACCTCAGCATCCATTTCATAGCCATCAATGTTCTTATAATACTCCCATTGCTGGGGATTCATGGCACCCACATACCCCAGAATATGGGCGGCATACTCTGTGTTATACTCTCGGACCGTCGATGCCTCCACGTTCAGACCGGGAATATTCAATTCCATGATCACCGACAAATCTTCATCGCTGGCGTCGGTAAGGAATACATATTGGGGCAGCGTTCCCACGCATTGCCGCAGATCCAATTCATACCGTAAGCCAATAACGGATCGGGCCTGCTCTTCTGTCCACTCTGCAGGGATCTTATACTTATCCCGCAGCTTCTGCACCAGCAGCGGTGCGGTAATATCTGAATCCAGACCGCCCTTATATTCCAGATAAGTTTGGAAATACCCCTGCCATGCCGAATTATATTCGCTGAGAGTATAGGTAAAGGGGCGTTCCAAAGATATTGGGAATCGGTCGGCATATTCAATGCCATGTTCCTGACAAAGCTCAATCAGCTTATACAGATAATCGTTGGTTCCGGTAGCAGAAAGCAAAACATAGTGATTGATAACCAGATCATAGCTTGCCCGGTTACTGACCAAAACATTACCGTTTTTGTCTAGAATTTCACCCCGCGCCGCCTTTACCCGAATGAATGTGGTAAAGGTGGAGGTGTTGTCTGTATTGCCGCCGGTCTGAATGATCTGCAGATCGTAGATGCGAAATGCAAAAAATCCCAGCACCAGCGCAACGCAAAGCAGCATAATCAGTGCCCGCAGACGATTTACTCTTTCCATGGATTACCTCCAAGCTTGCCAATGGCTACCGCAATAGGATACAGCGCCGGTGTGATCAGTAAAGACAGCACCGTTGTAACCACGAAGCCTACGATCCGCCCGGCAGATGTAAGGTTCAAAAACAGGCCCATGGCAAAAATTGCCAGTTGATACACCACCATGCTCAGCGCTGTGCAAAGCATGACGGAAGAAAAACCTCTTTGCAGATATGCCTGCCGGAAAATGCAGGCAAGTACCGCCAGCACCACCAAAAACACCATGGCATAAGGGCCGGGGGCAGTGCCGGAAAACAGGTACAAAAGAGACGCTACCAGTGCAAAGACACTGCCGGTATGGATCCCCTCCAAAATGCAAATCAGGAAAATACCGCAGGGAACAAGCTCGGTAGTGGCGCCAAACAGGCGCACCTGACTGAGGATCACATCCTGCAGCACACTTAAAGCCAGCAACAGCAAGCCGTACAGACACCATTTGAGCAGGGCTCTGCGCTGCAGCTTTGTTAAATACAGCTTGCTGAGCAAGCCGGACCGGGGTTTGTCCGGTCGAAATTCGTACTTTTTCGCCATGGCTTACCCCACGTTATACTCGGTGATGATAAACACCTGCTCCAGATTGCCCACATCAGTGGCAGGCTGCAGCAGCGCATACTTGGCAACACCGGTATCGTCAAAGCCGGCATCCACCACATGACCCAAAACCAAATTTCTGGGGTAGACCGTGGAACCGGTGGTTACCACCTGATCGTTGTTGCGGATAACTGCGGAGGATGGCAGGTAGTCCATGCGCAAAAGACCCTCAAGGCCGGTAGAATAGCCGCCCTGCACCATGCCGTTATAGCCGGAAGCTGCAATGGTTGCACTGATTTCCAAAGAAGAGTCCAACACCGTCTTAACCACCGCATAATTGGTGCCTACCTCGCTCACAAGCCCCACCAGCTCACCGTTGGCGGTAACGGCACACATACCCGCAGTAATGCCCGCATTGCTGCCCCGGTTAATGGTAAAGGTACTTGTCCAGTCGTTGCTACTCCAGGAGATGATATAGCCGTCCACCAGCTTATAGTCTTCATGGACTGTGGTCAGGGCCAGGGCTGAGCGCAGCCGCTCATTTTCCCGGGAGATGGAGTCTGCCTGCCGTGCCTCGTCCTGAATTTGGGCAAGCTGCTCTTTCAGCCTTTCATTTTCTGCCTGCAAAGACTCATAACGGAACATGTAGTCATAAAGCCGCTCTGCCTGATCGGTAAGCTGGCTGATTCCGGAACGGATGGGGGACAAAACGCCCTTAACCAGCATATCCGGCAATTTCATACCTGTTAAGCTGCCCACAACGGTCAAAACAGCAGCAAGCAGTACTGCAGTTACCAAAACGACCTTCACGCGGGTGGTGAAAAAATGTCTCATTACGATTCCTCCAAGATCTGCTCTAAGATCTGCGCCAAACGGCACACCGGCAAACCCATTACATTATAGTAGTCTCCAACCATTTTCTCTGCAAACAGAGCCGCACCGCCCTGGATACCGTAGCTACCTGCTTTGTCCATAGGTTCTTTTGTGCGGATATAATCCCAAATCTGCCGGTCAGACAGCTCCCGGAAATGAATATCCGTTACCTCTGTGCAGCTAATGCACCGGTCGCCCCGCAAAACGGTTAGCCCAGTCATCACCTGATGATCCTGCCCGGAAAGCAGGCGGAGCATCCGGTAGGCATCCTGCTCATCGGCCGGTTTTCCCAGCACCTGACCGCCACAAACCACGATGGTATCGGCTGCAATCACCACATCCTGTTCCTGCCGGGCTACCGCCATGGCTTTTGCACGGCTGACCCGCGCCACCTCATCGAAAGGAGACTTCTCCGGGTCCATGGTTTCGTCAATATCTGCGACCCGAATAATAAAGGGTCTATGGAACAATCCCAGCAATTCTTTGCGCCGGGGGGATTGGGATGCCAAAATCCATTGCATAGTATTTCCTCTTTTAATCCAGCCCCCGCAGGTACAGACCGCGGGTGCAAGCACCGGGGTCGAAGGGCAGGGGGTTATGGACACAGGACAAAACCTGGTCCACTTCCTTGGGGTTTTCGGTTGTAAAGTAGAGCCGTGTTGCCCACAGCCCCAGTTGCGCCAGGTCCTCCTGACGGTCCAGCCAGTTGAGCTTTTTGCCGTTGAGCAACACGTTGCGGCAACGATCGCCGTCCCGAATCACCGGGAACTCTGCGCCTGTCTTGTCCACCAGCTTGGTAGACTGCAAATGGCAGGAGCAACGACCGGTTCTGCCTTTTATCAGGCAGTTTTCCGTTACCATCAACGGCAGGCGGCCGTAGGCAAAAATCTCACTGGGTACAGCCTTGCTTACATCCCGGATTTGGGGCAAGGTCATTTCAAAGCTCAAGCAGGCAGACTTCAGTTCCAGTTCCCGCGCCATTTCCATGGCACCGGAGCTATAAAGGTTCAATCCAAAGTCGCCCCGGGCGATCAAACCGCTGCTGCGCACCGGGATCAAAAGTCCCAAATTGCCAACCAGCGCTTCCCGCACGCCCATGGCCCGAACTTCCTTCATACTGCGGCACAGCTCGGCCATTTCCCCATCGTGTACGATTCTGGGAAGCACCGCGCAGACCGTAACCCGGTCCGTAAGGTTTTCGCACCAAGCAGGGTCTGCCACCAGCAAATGAAGGGGCACATACAGAACCTGCGGTTTCATTTGCAACAGTTTTGCGGTTACCTGTTCTTTATGGGTGATCTGTACCGTCAATGCCGGGCGTTTCCGGCTGCCGGGCAGGGGTCTTGTCTTTTGCATGCGACCCAGCTGGGGAATCTCCCGCCGCGCCCGTTGGGCGGTCAGTTGGTTCAATACATCCCGACGCAGGGCATTGATAGCCGCTGCGGAAAGGGTGTAGCCGGGGGTAATCTGACTTTCCACCGCGACGCAACAGTATGGCGTTCCGCCGGTTTTGGTCAGGCGGCTTTCCAGCTCCTGGCGGCTCAGCTCCATTACCCGGGCACGCTCTGCCTTCGGCCCAGTCAGGGTGCAAACTCTGCCCTCCGGGTCCGTAACCGTCAAGGTCGTTCCCTCCGGGCTGACTGTGCATTGGAAGCGCACCGGTACAAGGGCATTTTCTGCACTTTCATAGCTTTGGCGCATAGCCTTCAGCCACCGCTGGTCTTCGTCCTTTTCCTGCCGTGTGCCGAACATATCTGCACCGATCCGGTCTGTATAATAGCCGTCGGTAAAGCCCTGTCGGTTAAAGGCGGTGTGCAAGGTCTCCATCATTTGGTGGCTGACCTTGCCTGTATCCAGCACCTGCCGGTAAACACCGGTAACCGCCGCCACATATTCAGCCCGCTTCATGCGGCCCTCCAGCTTAATGGAGGCAACACCCATGCTTTCCAATTCCTTCAGGTAGCCTGCCAGGCAGTTATCCTTCAGGCTCAGAGGGTATAGATTTTGGGATCTGCCGTAGCCGTAGCTTTGCCGGCAGGGCTGGGCGCAACGGCCCCGGTTACCGGATCTGCCGCCGATGGCCGCAGACAAATAGCACTGTCCGGAATAGCACATGCAAAGCGCGCCGTGGGCAAATACTTCAATTTCAATAGGGGCATTTTCGCAAATGAACCGGATTTCCTCCCGGCTCAGTTCCCGGCTCAAAACCACACGGCTTAAGCCCCATGCCGCGCAAAGCCGTACACCGGCCAGATTGTGAACGGTCATTTGGGTAGAGCCGTGGATGGGAATATGGGGCGCGATCTGACGGCACAGCCGCAGTACGCCCAAATCCTGCACAATAAACGCATCTACACCGCTCATGGCTGCCTGACGGATCAGCGTTGCGGCATCGTTGGTCTCTTTATCGGACACCAGGGTGTTCAGGGTCAAATGAACCTGCACGCCCCGAATATGGCAATATTTTACCGCCTCATCCAAAGCCTGGGGGGTGAAATTCTTAGCGCTCTGCCGGGCATTAAACTGCCCGCAGCCAAGATACACCGCATTGGCTCCGTTTTGCACTGCGGCACGCAGAGCCTCCATAGACCCTGCCGGTGCTAAAAGTTCCAGCATAGCATTTCTCTCCATATATTATGCTTATATACATACTTACGCTCATTATATCACAGTTACTTGCCAACTTCTACCCTGCTTTATGTAATTTTGCAAAAAATATTTTCCCCGCCGCAAAGGCAATTTTCTGTTTATTGGGGTGTAGGGGTGTTGATGTGTTTGGGGAAACACACCGTCAAACAGAAATTTGTTAATTGACAAAGATTGCCCTGTGAGTTATGATTCTATGGAATCCTTTTCCATTCGAGGTAACTGTATGCAAACCCTATCTTCCAGCGGCAAAGGTTTTTACCGCCGCCTGTTTCTCATAACCCTGCCTATTATCCTGCAAAACGGCATCTCCACTTTTGTGTCGCTGTTGGATAATATTATGGTCGGTCAGCTTGGCACGATGGAAATGAGCGGCGTTTCCGTGGTGAACCAGCTTATGACAGTATTTTATATTACCATCTACGGTGCCGCCTCCGGTGCAACCATTTTCACTGCCCAGTATTACGGCTCCGACGACCACGACGGTGTGCGCTACGCCACCCGATTCAAGCTGTATTTTTGCATATTGCTGACCCTGATCGCCGGTATGCTGTTTGTATGGCGGGGCGATGCCCTGATCCAGCTATTCCTGCAGGGCGAAGGCAATACACAGGACGCAGACCGGATCCTTACCCACGGCAGAATTTACCTTAGGTGTATGATCTGGAGTATGATCCCCTTCACCCTGGCAAATACCTACGCCACCACCTTGCGGGAATGCGGCAAGACCACACCGCCCATGGTGGCAAGTATCTGTTCGGTGCTGATAAACCTGATCCTCAACTATTTGCTGATCTACGGCAAGCTGGGTCTGCCCGCTATGGGTGTAAAGGGCGCAGCGCTAGCAACGGTGATCGCCCGCTTTGCAGAGTTTATCATCATTGCTGCATGGACCCATCTGCACCCGCTGGAAAACCCCTTTATCCAAGGCTTCTACCGCAGCTTCCGCATCCCCACTGCACTTCTTCGGCAGGTGGGTATTAAGAGTGTACCCCTTTTGTTCAATGAGCTGATGTGGTCTACCGGCATGGCATTTTTAAACCAGTGCTACAGCGTCTGCGGCTTGGATGTGGTGCCTGCCCTGAACATTTCCAGCACCTTGGCAAATCTGGCGGCGGTGGTATGCTTTGCCATCGGCACTTCTGTGTCCATTATCATCGGTCAAATGCTGGGCGCAAATAACACCAGGGAGGATGTGCTCGCTGCCAGCAAAAAATGTCTGTGGACAGGGGTTGGTGCCGGTGTGTTTTTCGGCATGCTCATGCTAGCCGTTGCCAAATTGTTTCCCATGCTCTATAACACCACCGATGAAGTGCGCGCCCTTGCCACAAAGCTGATTTGGCTCACGGCCCTGATCTGGCTTCCTTTGCGGGCATTTATCCATCCGGTTTATTTTGCCATTCGGGCAGGGGGCAAAACCTTTATCACCATGCTCTTTGACAGCGGCTTTTTGTGGCTGACCATGGTGCCTGTGGCATTCCTGCTGAGCCGATTTGCAGACATTTCTATTTTGTGGCTGTACGGTCTTTGCAACGGCTTGGAGGTAATCAAATGCGCCATCGGCTATCGGATGCTCTGCGGCGGCAGCTGGATTCAAAACCTTACTGCAAAATAGCATAAAAACCGTGTTGCAAGCAACACGGTTTTTCTTATGCATTGAAAAACAAAAGGGAATACCAGGTAACAAAATTTCCGCCGTACTGGAATTCTAGGCCGTTTTCCTCCAAGGTGGGAATCAGATTGATTCCATGGCCCTCCACACAGGGGTGCATCTTCCCCGGCAATCGGCAGGGCAGCCCGTCCAAGTAGGCGCACCGCTCACAAACAGCGCAGGCTTCTGTGGACAAAATATATGGCTGTATGCCCTGCTCCCGCATAAAATCCCGCACCTGATTGGTGATCTTCTCGTGGTCCGGGCGGGTTGCCAAAGTCTGGGCGATATCTGTAATATCGTCCACCTCCGTAATGGTGCCGATCAGCAAGCAGCTTTCATAGCTTTTGCACTTCTTTTCACATGCTTCCACCTCACCCACCGCCGGGGGGCAGGCATAAGTCTTGCCGTACATAGGGCACTCGGCTTTGCAAATATGGCGGATCCGCTGGGAAAATTCCAGCCCTTTGGGGTCAATAAATGCGTAGGCATACAAGGGCAGCTCCAATAAATTCGTTTCCAGTAATGCTCTGTCCATTATATAAGCTCCTCCAAAATCCGGCTGCAGCCCTCCTGGATATCTTCCCAAGTCTGGGTGAAATCTCCGGTGTACCACGGGTCTGCCACATCCCGGTTCAGAAAGGGTCGGAAACAAGTTTCTGCAGGGAACATGCGTGCCAAATTCCGGGCATTATTGCTATCCATATAGTAAATCCGGTCATAGTTGTCCAAATCCGCCCGGGTAATTTGCCGGGCGCGATGGCCGTCGCAGGCAATGCCGTGGCTCGCCAGCTGCCGCCTTGCCGGGGGATACACAGGATTTCCCAGTTCTTCCCGGCTGGTAGCCGCCGAGGCAATTTGGAACCGCTGGGCGACGCCTGCCTTTTTTACCATATCCTTCATTACAAACTCCGCCATAGGACTGCGGCAAATATTGCCGTGGCAGACGAATAATATCTTAATCATAAAAAGCTCCCGTTTTATGGTGTTATTGCCAAGAGCGCAGCCACGTGGCAATCTCCTGCAATAAATTGCATTATAGCACAGTTTCCGGTGGGAGTAAACCCCCGCCCTACCGGACGGATGGCTGGTTGTAGGCCGTGCGCTTGATGGCGCATTACAAAAAGTGCGTTGTGAGGCAATTCAATTCTCACAACGCACTTTTTTATTGGATTACTTGCCGCAGAAGTCCTTTGCTACTTCTACAATGTGGTTGCTGGTCAGACCAAACTGCTCCAGCAGCTCCAGCGCAGGACCGGAGTGGCCGAACTCGTCGTTCACGCCGATACGGCGAACGGGAGTGGGATACTTCTCAGACAGGACGCTGCAAACAGCCTCACCCAGACCGCCGATAATGGAGTGCTCCTCGCAGGTGATGATCTTGCCACACTTCTTGGCAGCTTCCACGATCAGCTCCTCGTCGATGGGCTTAATGGTCGCCATGTTGATGATCATGGCATTAATACCGGCCTCAGCCAGTGCCTCGCCGGCCTTAATGGCTTCGTAGGTCAGCAGACCGTTGGCAATGATAGCCACATCGGTGCCGTCCTTCAAAATTTCGCCCTTGCCAACCTGGAAGTTGTAGTCCTCGCTGTGAAATACCGGAATTGCCAGTCTGCCAAAGCGCAGATAAACAGGGCCGTCCATCTCGTATGCAGCCTTCACAGCAGCTCTGGCTTCCACATCGTCTGCAGGGCAGATAATGGTCATGCCGGGAATGGAACGCATCAGGGCAAAGTCCTCACAGCACTGATGGCTTGCGCCGTCCTCACCAACGGAAATACCGCCGTGGGTGCCGCCGATCTTAACATTCAGGCGGGGATATCCAATGGAGTTACGAACCTGCTCAAAAGCGCGGCCTGCCGCAAACATTGCAAAGCTGGATGCGAAAGGAACCAGGCCCATAGTGGACATGCCGGCTGCGACACACATCATGTTTGCTTCTGCGATACCGCAGTCAAAGTGGCGCTCGGGGAATTCTTTTTTGAACACACCAGTCTTGGTAGCGGCTGCCAGATCAGCATCCAAAACTACCAGATTGTCATGCTCCTTGCCCAGTTCGATCAGGGCAGCACCGTAGCTATCACGGGTTGCAATTTTCTTTACTTCTGCCATGATTACGCCTCCAATTCTGCAAGCTGTGCCTTCAGTTCAGCCATTGCCTGCTCATATTCTGCATCGTTGGGGGCCTTGCCGTGCCAACCGCACTGATTTTCCATGTAGGAAACACCCTTACCCTTGGTGGTGGTAATTACGATTGCAGAGGGCTTACCCTTGGTTTCTCTTGCCTGATTAAATGCTGCCTCAATGGCATCATAATTATGTCCGTCGATTGCCTGTACAGCAAAGCCGAAAGCCGCCAGCTTATCCACGATGGGATAGGGGCTCATAACCTCAGCAACAGGGCCGTCGATCTGCAGACCGTTGTTGTCCACGATGATGCACAGGTTGTCCAGCTTGTAGTGCGCTGCTGCCATGCAAGCTTCCCAAACCTGACCTTCTTCGATCTCGCCGTCGCCTAGCAGCGAGTAGACGCGGTTAGGCTTATTCGTATGCTTTGCAGCCAGCGCCATGCCAACTGCCACGGAAATGCCCTGACCCAAAGAACCGGTGGACATGTCAACGCCGGGAACGGTGTTCATATTGGGGTGGCCCTGCAGGTAGCTGTCGGTATGACGCAGAGTAGGCAGGTCAGCAACGGGGAAGAAACCGCGCTCAGCCAGCGCAGCATACAGGCCGGGAGCTGTATGACCCTTACTCAGAACAAAGCGGTCGCGGTCCTCCCACTTGGGATTTGCCGGATCGATCTTCATCTCCTTAAAATACAGATAGGTAAAAATCTCTGCAGCAGACAAGCTGCCGCCAGGGTGGCCTGCTTTGGCACCATGGGTGGACTCGATCACGCCCATACGAACCTTGCAAGCAGCGATTTGCAGTTGCTTCTTTTCACTGGCAGTCATGGTGTTCCTCCTTATTTTTCCATCCTCCGCCCACAGGCGGTAAAGATTGCCATAATTTGCAAGATCATTCTATCATTGAAATGCAAATCTTGCAAGTCTTTTCCGCTAATTGCCGAAAACTTTTCCATAACACAGCAGACAATATATTTTATATATGCGAAAAAATCGTCCTTTGCATAATTTTTACCCGCATGGCAAACACTACCTCCGGAAACAAAAAACAGGAGGTTATTGATTATGTTTCGAACCCGTTTTCTGTGCCTGCTGCTGAGCATTTGCTGTATCTTCCCTTTGTGCAGCAGCGCCATGGCGGCACAAGTGGATTGCGACAGCGTTTATTGCTTTACCGCCCAAGACTTCTCCCAGTCAGAGGATCCTCTGGCAGGCATTTGCATCACTGCTCTGCCGGATGCCAAAACCGGCACCGTCCTGCTGGGCAGCCGCGTTTTGCAAAAAGGAGATATTCTCACCGCCGACCAGGTGGCACAGATGATCTTTTCTCCCCTTGGCACACAGGAGGATCAGGATGCACAGATCACTTATCTGCCCATTTATTCGGATCGGGTAGAACCCTCTTCTACCATGGTCCTGTCCATTCGGGGTAAAAAGGATGAGCCCCCCGTTGCCACAGACTCCGCCCTGGAAACCTACAAAAACATTCCCAACGAAGGAGCGCTGAAGGTCTCTGACCCGGAGGGTAAGGCTCTGATCTACACCCTGGTTCGCGCTCCCAAACGGGGCGATGTGGTTCTGAGCGAGGACGGCACATTCGTTTACACCCCTAAGAAGAATAAGGTGGGCGTGGACTCCTTCACCTACACCGCCACCGACCCGGCAGGCAATGTCTCCCGGGAGGCAACCGTTACGGTGCAGATCTTGAAGCCCGCTGACAGAACCCAGTACACCGACACTGTGGGTCTTGACTGCCGGTTCGAAGCGGAATGGCTGCGCAATACCGGTTTGTTTGTGGGCGAACAGGTCAGCGGTCTTGCCTGCTTTTTCCCGGAAAAGACCGTCAGTCGCGGGCAGTTTCTTGCCATGGTAGTGCAGGCACTGGATATTCCCCAGCAGACTGCATCCACCAATTCCCTGCCGGAAAACACCCCCGTGTGGATCCAGCCCTATTTGGCTGCTGCCATGCGCTCCGGTCTGATCGCCAATTTGCCGGACATGGAAAGCGGCAGCTTTGACATGGATGCACCCATCACCGGTGCAGAAGCAGCGGTAATGCTGCAAAACGCGCTGGATCTTTCCTTGGATCAACAGTCCCTTGCCACCTTCTCCCAGCTGGACGAGGACGTGCCCACTTGGGCAGCCAGCTCCCTGACTGTTCTGCAGGACAACGGCATCACCATGCAGTCCCAGCAAAATCTGACCCGCGCTGACACCGCAAAGGTTCTGTATCAGGTAAGTATTCTGGCAATCAACGCCCCCGGAACAGCGGTTTTCCGCATGCAACAGCAATAAAATCATATTGGGCATGCTGCGGCGGCAGTATGCCCAAAATTTTCTTTATGTTTTCCTGCAAATTGTATTGACAAACGACACAAGATGTGGCAATATATTGTGTAGAACGCCTTTTTTAGATACAATATATTGTGTCTAAAACACAAAATGATTTGACAGAAAGACAGGTATGTACTTATGATCCAAAGTATTATCAAGCGCGACGGTCGCGTGGTCTTGTACGATCAGAACAAGATTGCAGGCGCAATTTTAAAAGCTCTGGAGGCCTCTGGCGAAGGCAATGCTGCCGATGCTGCCAATGTTGCCAACGATGTCCAGCGGGAGCTGGAGGGTAAGTTCTCCACAGATGCCCCCAACATTGAAGCTATTCAGGACGCCGTTGAGCGTCAGCTGATGAACCACGGCTTCTCTGCCGCTGCCAAGGCATATATTCTGTACCGTGCAAACCGCACCCGTGCCCGCGAGGCAAACACCTCCCTGATGAAGACCATCGATGAGATCACCAACATCGATGCCCGTATCAGCGACATGAAGCGGGACAACGCCAACATTGATGGCAACACCGCTATGGGTTCTATGCTGCAGATCGGCGCCGCCGGTGCAAAGGCATACAACGAAATGTACCTGCTTCGCCCCGAGCATGCAAAGGCATACAGGGAAGGCGATATTCACATTCACGATTTCGACTTCTATTCTCTGACCACCACCTGCTGCCAGACTGATATCATCAAGCTGTTCAAGGGTGGCTTCTCCACCGGCCATGGCTTCCTGCGTGAGCCTCAGAGCATTCAGTCCTATGCTGCGCTGGCTGCCATTGCGATCCAATCCAACCAAAACGACCAGCACGGCGGTCAGTCCATTCCCAACTTCGATTACGGCATGGCAGAAGGCGTTGCCAAAACCTTCCGCAAGGCTTATGTCCGCCGCCTGAAGGAGTCCTTGGAGGACCTGTTGAATCTGGAAGACGAGTCTGAAAGTATTGCTGCGATCGTGGCAGCCGCTGAGGAAGCTTGCGGCACCACCGCCCGTTTGGAAAATGCCCCTGATTTCGACCGCACTGTAGCTGTAAAGCTTACGGAAAAGTATGCTTTGACTCAGGATCAGGCTGCTGCCCTGATTTCCCGTGCAAGAAAGCGCGCATGGCAGAAGACGGATCGGGACACCAAGCAGGCTATGGAAGGCTTTGTTCACAACCTGAACACCATGCACTCACGTGCCGGCGCACAGACTCCCTTCTCCTCTATTAACTACGGTACTGACACCACGCCGGAAGGCCGTATGGTTATCCGCAATGTACTGATGGCGCTGGATGCAGGCCTGGGTCATGGCGAGACTTGTATCTTCCCCATTCACATCTTCAAGGTAAAAGAAGGCGTGAACTACAACGAAACCGATCCGAACTACGATCTGTTCCGTTTAAGCTGCAAGGTCAGCGCCCGCCGTCTGTTCCCCAACTACACCTTCCTGGACAGCCCCTTCAACCTGCAGTACTATGTCCCCGGCCGTCCGGAGACCGAAGTGGCAACCATGGGCTGCCGTACCCGTGTTATGGGTAACACCTACGATCCCACTCGGGAGATCGCCTACGGCAGAGGCAACCTGTCCTTCACCTCTATCAACCTGCCCCGTTTGGCCATTGAATCCAAGGGCGATGAGAAGGTGTTCTACAAAAAGCTGGAGGCAATGCTGGAGCTGGTTGCACAGCAGCTTCTGGACCGCTTCGAGATTCAGGCAAGCAAGCACATTTACAACTATCCCTTCCTGATGGGTCAGGGTGTGTGGCTGGATTCTGAGAAGCTGAACAACAACGACGATCTGCGTGAAGTACTCAAGCACGGCACATTGTCCATCGGTTTTATCGGTCTTGCCGAAACACTGACCAGTCTCTACGGTCAACACCACGGCACCAGCGAAGATATTCAGAACAAGGGCTTGGAGATCCTGGGCTTTATGCGTAAGTTCTGCGACGACAAGTCCAAGGAGCTGAAGATGAACTTCTCTCTGCTGGGTACGCCTGCAGAAGGTCTGTCCGGCCGCTTCATCCGCATGGATAAGAAGCGCTACGGCACCATCGAGGGTGTTACCGACCGGGAGTACTACACCAACTCCTTCCACATTCCTGTCTGGTACAACATTTCCGTATACGACAAGATCCGTTTGGAAGCGCCCTATCATGCACTGTGTAACGCCGGCCACATCAGCTATGTGGAACTGGACGGCGACACCGCACACAATGTAGAAGCCTTTGAAGCAGTTGTCCGCTGCATGCACGACTGCGGCATCGGCTACGGCTCTATCAACCACCCCGTTGACCGCGATCCTGTTTGTGGTTATGTTGGTATCATCGGCGATGTATGTCCCCGCTGCGGTCGCCACGAAGGCGAGCAGATCGATCCTGCACAGGTTGAAGAACTTAGAAGAAAGTATCCCCAGATGCCTGCTTTCCAGGGCATCGAATAATTAAAGGAGGAATTGACTATGACTATTAAATCTAACAGCGAAAAGATGGGTCAGGGTGTTGGCTTTGAGCGCATCCGCCGCATTACCGGTTATCTGGTTGGCACCATGGACAAGTGGAACGATGCAAAGCGTGCTGAGGAGCGGGATCGCGTAAAGCACTCCATGAGCAAAAATGCTTGATCTTTCAGGAATCGTCAATGACAGCATAGTTGACGGTCCGGGTATCCGGACCGTCATCTTTTCCCAGGGCTGCCCACACCACTGCGAAGGCTGCCACAACCCGGAAACCTGGGAATTTGGAACCGGTTCACCTATGGAAGAAGATATGCTTTTGCAGATCGTACTGTCCAACCCCCTGTGCCGGGGTGTAACCTTTTCCGGCGGTGAGCCCTTTGCTCAGGCGGAAGGCTTTGGTAAGCTTGCCCGCCTGCTGAAAGAACATGGCTACGAAGTGGCATCCTACACAGGCTTCACCTTTGAGCAGCTTTTATCCGGCACACCTTCCCAAAAAGAACTGCTTAAGCACATTGACATCCTCATTGACGGGCCATTCCTGCTTTCGGAACGGACGCTGGAGATGTCCTTCCGGGGCAGCCGCAATCAACGGATTTTAGATGTGCCCGCTTCCTTGGCAGCAGGTGTAGCCGTGGAAACTACCCAGCCCCGCTGGCAGGGAGAATACGAAAGATAGCAAAGGAGGTGTCGCAAGACACCTCCTTACAGTCTGTCGAAAAACTTGTTTTTTGACAGACTGACAGAGGTCAAAGGAGCCGTCAAGACAAGCAACTGGCACTCGTCGGCGTACAGGTGGTACGGTAGAGTGCTAGTTGCGCAGTAAGTCAAAATGCCTTGCGTAGCAAGCTTTTTTACCCCTCATCCGTCAAAAATCAAAGATTTTTGCCCACTTCCTCCCAAGGGGAAGTCTCTGTTCAAAAAACCTTTTGCTTAACCTGCATTTTGACGGTTGGCGGCTTTTTTGACATT
>JAZRNS010000127.1:0-3795 GCA_045648245.1 Faecousia sp.
CTCGCTATACAAGGCTCTTGCTTCATTATCCAGCCCCGGCTTTTTTTCAACAAATATTCTATATACCACGTTTAGTTCCTCCCGGCTTTCAGCGCCTTTGCGCCAATGTCGTGTCGGTAATATGCGTTATCGAAGTGAATGGTCTGCACCATTTTGTAGGCATCTGCAACTGCATCAGATAAGGTGGATGCAATGGCTGTTACGCCAAGAACGCGCCCTCCGTTGGTTACCAGCTTGCCATCTTGAATTGCTGCACCGGCAACATATACACTATTTTCAACGGATTCAGGGATCGCCATCTCAAACCCCTTCTCATAGGCCGTGGGATAACCCTTGGATGCCATAATCACACAGCATGCATGCTTATCGGCAAATTTTACCTCAGTTTCTGCCAAGGTGCCATTTGTTGTAGCCTGCATAACAGTCAGCAAATCGCTCTCCAGCAGAGGCAAAACTACCTGTGTTTCCGGATCACCGAAACGGCAGTTATACTCAATAACCTTCGGTCCGTTGGGGGTGAGCATCAAGCCAAAATACAGGCATCCCTTAAATGTGCGCCCCTCTTCCTTCATTGCACGAATGGTAGGCAGGAAAATCTTCTCCATGCAGATCTGTTCGATTTCATCGGTATAGTAAGGGTTGGGGGCAACCGTACCCATACCGCCAGTATTCAGACCGGTATCGTTATCTCCGGAGCGCTTGTGGTCCATAGAGGAAACCATAGGCTTGACGCAGTTACCGTCTGTAAATGCCAGCACAGAAACTTCCGGCCCTGTTAAGAATTCTTCAATAACGATCTGATCTCCGCTTTTGCCGAATACCTTATCCCCCATCATGGAACGAACAGCATCCATTGCCTCATCACGGGTCATGGCAATAATTACACCCTTTCCCAAGGCAAGTCCATCGGCTTTGATAACTGTAGGAATCGGTGCCGTTTGCAAGTAGGTCAATGCGCTTTCCATGTCTGTAAACACCGCATACTCTGCAGTAGGAATCTGGTATTTTTTCATCAGATTCTTGGAGAATACCTTACTGCCTTCAATAATCGCCGCATTTGCTCGAGGTCCAAAACAAGGAATTCCCTTCTCCTCCAAGGCATCCACAGCACCAAGTACCAGCGGATCGTCCGGTGCAACCACAGCATAATCAATGCTGTTTTCGCAGGCAAACTTAACGATATTCTCAATATCCTTTGCGCCAATATTTACGCAGGTTGCATCCTTTTCCATGCCACCGTTGCCGGGTAAAGCAAAAATCTGCGTGATATTTTGATTCTCTTTTAACTTTTTAATGATCGCGTGTTCCCGTCCACCGGAACCAACAACTAAAATTTTCATAAATACTCTCCATTAATGATGGAACAATCTCATGCCGGTAAAGGCCATGACAATATCGCGCTTATTGCACTCGTCGATAACAAGATCGTCGCGGATTGAACCACCGGGCTCAGCGATGTACTTAACACCGGAGGCTGCAGCGCGCTTAATGTTATCACTAAAGGGGAAGAATGCATCAGAGCCAAGGGCAACATTCTGTCTGGTTGCCAGGAATGCCTTCTTTTCCTCTTCTGTCAAGCGCTTAGGCTGCTCTTTGAAATAATTCTGCCAAATACCATCTGCACATACATCCTCTTCGTTGCCATTGATGTAGCCGTCAATGACATTATCCCGGTTAGGACGACCCAAATCCTCACGGAAAGGCAGTGCCAGGGTCTTGGGATGCTGACGCAGGAACCATGTATCTGCCTTGGAACCTGCCAGTCTTGTACAGTGGATGCGGGACTGCTGACCGGCACCTACACCAATTGCCTGACCGTCCACAGCATAGCAAACGGAGTTAGACTGGGTGTATTTCAGGGTAATCAGGGCAACAATCAGGTCAATCTTTGCACTCTCGGGCAGATCTTTATTGTCTGTAACGATATTTTTCAAAAGATCGGTGTCGATTTTAAAATTATTCCGCCCCTGCTGGAAGGTAATACCAAAGACCTGCTTGCGCTCAGCGTCTGCAGGAACATAGTCAGGATCGATTGCCACAACATTATAGCTACCCTTGCGCTTCGTCTTCAGGATCTCCAGTGCTTCATCGGTATAGCCGGGAGCAATCACACCGTCGGAAACCTCACGGGCAATCAGCTTTGCAGTCAACGCATCGCAGGTATCAGACAGAGCAACCCAGTCGCCGAAGGAACACATACGGTCAGTGCCACGAGCGCGGGCATAAGCACAAGCTAAGGGATTTTCATCCAATTCGGGAATATCGTCAACAAAACAAGCCTTCTTCAAATCTGCAGGCAGAGGCTTACCCACAGCGGCAGAGGTGGGAGAAACATGCTTAAAGGAAGTCGCAGCAACCATACCGGTAGCTTCCTTCAGTTCCTTCACAAGCTGCCAGGAGTTCAATGCATCCATAAAGTTAATATAGCCGGGGCGGCCGTTCAAAATGGTAAAAGGAAGCTCGCTGCCATCATGCATATACAAAGAAGCAGGCTTCTGATTGGGGTTGCAGCCGTATTTCAGTTCAAATTCTTTCATGATTAGTCTCCTTTACTGGTGCTTATTGATGATTGTCTGTTCAAATTTGCCGGTAGCCAAATCGGTATAGCGAACAAACAAAGAAATCTTATTGTCAGGGTTCAGGTTTTCCCAGAGCATATTGGTGAATGCTTCCATGTCATTATCCATAGCGACCCGCTCAGGCTCGCCCTGGAAGGTAGGAATTACAGGATTGCCGTCGCACACATAGGTGTGGATAAAATGACCCAAGCCGGCAATGGCGGGATACTCATAGAAGAACCTTGCACATGCAGAGCCTTCTGCATCAGCAGACTTAAGAATAGACATCTTGTAACTGCCATCACCGGCAAGCAGACCGGAAATTCTAGGCGTCCAGTTAGGACCGTCATCTTCAAACATTCTGGTACGCAGAGCAGCTTCCCAACTTTCACCCTTTGCCAGGTACTCCCAAACGGTATCTGTCTGATCACCATTGGTAACGATCAGTCCGCAACCGGCCTCCCGAACAGGGTGATAAATAATCAAATGGGGGTCCTTCATCAGGCTGGGATCATGAGCTTCTGTGCGAATACCGTCAGGCTCCTGAATAAAAACGCGATTACGGCTGTTTACGCTGCGGCCCATGATAAAATAGGCAGCAACAGACTTTGTTCCGTCCGGGGTAATGCCCAAAACAATCCCCCGTCCGGGATATGTATTGGTGAAAAGTTTCTCTTTTAAAGAACCAACTTCATAAACATTCATAACAAATTATCCTTTCTGTCGCTGTAAAACAATATCCTGACATACCTTTTCTGCTGCAGCAGGCAGAAGCTTCCATTCCGCCTGCTCCATTACTCTGCGCTGGAGAATCTCCGGGGTATCCCCTTCCTGGATCTCCACAGCCTTTTGGAAAATGATCTTTCCCCCATCGGGAATTTCATTAACAAAGTGAACGGTTGCGCCGGTAACCTTAACACCATATTTTAGTGCTTCTTCGTGAACCCGCAGGCCATAATAGCCTGCGCCGCAGAAGGACGGAATCAGAGACGGATGCACATTCAAAATCCGTTCCGGAAAGTCCTTTGTGAAGTTCTCGCTCAGAATGGACATAAAACCAGCCAGGATGATCAGGTCAATCTTATTGTCTGCTAACAATTTCTTGATTCTTTCCTCGAATGCCAGCTGTGATCCACATTCCTTCTTCAAAACAACTGCGGTAGCAATTCCGGCATTTTCGGCTCTTGTAAGGGCATAGGCATTGGCGTTATTGGAAATTACCAATGCAAGCTCGCCG
>JAZRNS010000128.1:0-5303 GCA_045648245.1 Faecousia sp.
GGTTTACATAACCTTCCGGGTTTTCTATTTAATGGATCTTTACGGTGGTGAGATATTTCCACATACTCTGTTGATGTTGGGCAAAGACATCGGCGGGACAGAAACATTGTACCAGCCAAAAATGCTTTTCCGAAACAAAAACTGCTGCCAAGTAAGTAATGGCGTCTTCGCCGGAGCCCATGGTGTAGGTGAAGGTAGGAATTCCGTCCTTTTCCTGCACCTGTGCATCTACGCCGTTGGTTTGAATCACCAAGCGGGCGTACTCCAAGGCATCAATGCCGGGGATCTGTGCCTTTAATTCCGGCGCGGATTCACGGCTGGCGCTGACGATCACATCGTTGTGGCCAAAGACCATAATCAGATCCTTGTCGTAATGCTGATCGCTCAGGTCCATAAAGCTGGCAGGCAGCGAGATGATTAACTCACCGCAGACCACCGTTTGTTCCGGCGCGGCACTGCAGCCCCACAGCAATAATGCCAGGGTCAGAGCCAAAATACCGGAAAAGAGCCGTTTCATCAGGAATTTTTCTCCTTCAGCAGGTCGCGAATCTCAGTCAGCAGAACTTCTTCAGCAGAGGGAGCGGGGGGCTCAGCAGGTGCTTCTTCCTTCTCTTCCTTCTTCTGGGCAGCAGCCTTTGCCGCATTCATTGCCTTTACGATCGCAAATACAACCATAGCAATCAGCAAAAAGTCAATGATGGTTGCAACCAGAGAGCCAAAGCCAATGGTAATGGCTGCCTGTGCTACTGCACCGGTCTCATCCAGTACTTCGGGACGGACAATAATGTTCAGGGCAGTCATGTCCCGAGTACCGAAGATCCAACTGATAAAGGGCATAAATACATCGTTAACCAGGGAAGTGGTGATCTTGCCGAATGCGGTGGCGATGATCACACCGATCGCCATGTCCAGTACATTGCCACGGGCAATAAAATCGCGGAACTCTTTGAAAATCTTTTTCATAATATTTCTCCTTTTGGTTTACATAATATCGGGAACACTCCCGGGAATTACATTTTACTGGGCGTCAATAACAGAATCTGTGTTCTCCGGCATGATCAGCGCACAAATGATGTATGCCCAAAGGCCGGAACCGGCCAGCAAAATGGCCAGCGCCCAAACCAGGCGGATCACTGTGGTGTCTATGTTCAGATATTCTGCAATGCCGCCACACACACCTGCCAGCTTTTTGTCAGTCTTGGAGCGATAGAGCTTTCTGTTCATAATGTATACCTCCTATTTCTTTATTTTCATGAGAATATCCAGCAGAAGCTGCAGATCCTCCTGTCCGTAAAAGTCCAGCTCAAACCGGCCTTTACGCTTGCCGTTAATAATGCGCACGCCACGGCCCAACTGCTTGCTCAGCGCCTTTTCGCACTCTGCCACATAATTGACCCGCAGGGTAACATCATTGGTGGCTGGCTTAGGCTTTTTCACTTCCATGTTCTTGCACAAAAGCTCTGCCTGTCGCACAGAAAGTCCCAATGCAACGATTTTTTGCGCTGCATCCTTCTGCATCCTCTCGGTTTTCAGCCCCACAACCGCCCGGGCATGACCGGAGGACAGCTTACCGCTGCGTACCAGCTCCAGCACTTCCTCACACAGATTCAGCAGCCGCAGGGCATTTGCCACAGCAGGTCGGGATTTTCCTACCTGCTTTGCCGTTTCCTCTTGGGTCAGACCGTATTCGTTCATCAAGGTTTGATAACCCAGGGCTTCTTCTACGGGATTCAGATCCTGCCGCTGCAAATTCTCAATCAGCGCCAGCTCCATAGTCTTTTTGTCGTCAGCCTCTATGACCACAACAGGAACTTCCTTCAATTCCGCCAGTCGTGCAGCCCGCCAGCGGCGCTCACCTGCAATGATCTGATAGTAGCCGCTGGGCAATTCCCGCACCGTCAGGGGCTGAATAATACCGTGTTCGGCTATGGAGTCTGCCAACGCCTGCAGCTCTTCCGGATCAAAATCCTGTCGGGGCTGGTCAGGATTTGGCTCTACCTTATAGATAGGAAGAAGCTGATAGGGGGTCTTTTTGGCGGACAGATCCTCTGCCCAATCGCCCATCAATGCACCCAAACCTTTGCCTAGTCCTTTATTTCCTGCCATTTTGGATCACCTCATTTTCAAACTGTTTCACGTGAAACAATTAAAGTTTTTTGCTGATTTCTTCTGCCATTGCCCGGTATGCCTGTGCGCCCCGGCTGGACCGGTCATAAACCGTTACCGGCAGACCGTGGCTGGGGGCTTCCGCAAGGCGTACATTTCGGGGAATGACTGTACCGTAGACCTTGCCGGGGAAGTGGCGGCGGACTTCCTGTGCTACTTGGGTGGAGAAGTTGGTTCGCCCGTCAAACATAGTCAGCGCCACGCCAAATATCTCCAAGCGGGGATTGATCCGCTTTTTCACCATTCGCATGGTATTCATCAGGTCTGTAAGACCTTCCAGCGCGTAATATTCGCACTGCACCGGCACCAAAATGCTGTCGGCCGCTGCCAAGGCATTGAGTGTCAGCATTTCCAGAGACGGGGGACAGTCAATAAAGATCAAATCGTAACTTTCCCGTACCGATGCCAATGCTTTTGACAGTTGCTGGCTCGGCTCCGGCATGGAGATCAGCTCCACCGCCGCGCCTGCCAGATCTGCCGTTGCTGGCAGCACATCGCCGTAGGGCGTGGAGATGATGGCATCTGCCGCGGGAACATCGTTTACAACTACATCATAAACACTTTTGCGCAGCCTGCGCTTATCCACACCCAATCCGGAGGAAGCATTTGCCTGGGGGTCAAAGTCGCATAAAAGCACCTTTTTGCCCAGCTCCTTCAAGGCTGCCGTCAAGTTCACGGAGGTGGTTGTTTTGCCCACGCCGCCTTTTTGATTGACCACTGCTATGATCTTACCCATGATTCGTACCTTTCTTGTAATGTTTCACGTGAAACAATTTAAGGGTCTTGCGTAATGTTCACGCCATAATTCCGCCCGATCTGTGGCAGCTTTTCCTGCTCCTGGTAGCTATGTAACAGTGCCGCTACACATATGCCCAGCAGAAGGATCGTCGCCAGCAGCGCCACCATCATACGGCGCAGGGTTCTGGACAGGGCGACAATCTGCTCTTCCTGTGTTTTTGCTTTTTTTCGGACGCTTTGTTTTTTCGGTTCTGTTTCTACCGCTCGTTTAGGCAGGCTGATGGCAGTATCGGGCTTTACCGGATAATCAGACATTCCGTTCAGGCATTTTTCGCAAAAAACCTGATTTTCCGGCCTTTCTCTGCCGCACTTCAAGCAATGCATCTGTTTCGCCTCCCAAAACATTTTCTTTATTGTACTACAATTTCATTTGTTCGTAAAGAGGAGAAAAAATATTTCTAAAGGTCTTTTTCTTTTTTTAAAGTGTGCTATAATAGGCTTATCCACTTTTACAGGAGGTCCCTATGAAAGGATCGTTTAAACAAATTCTCGCCGCTGTCCTTGCGGCGCTTTGCATACTGGGAATGTTTGCCGGCTGCTCCGCCTCTCAAGACGAAACCGCCGCCACGACCCTGCCAACAGAAACTACCCAGCCTTTTACCACAGAGCCTACCACCGTACCGGAGGAAACCACTGAGCCAATCCCGGCGTTCCCTGATCCGGATTTTCCGTTGCAGGCCACCCACGCCTTTGTTTATGACACTACATACGAACGGATGTACTTTTCCAAAGGGGATCCTACCCAACGGATCGCCCCTGCCAGCCTGACCAAGCTTTATTCCGCATGGGTGGCGCTGCAGTTTATCGACCCGAAAACAGTGATCACCGTTGGCGAGGAGGTAACCTGGATCGATCCGGATTCCTCCATTGCTTTTATGTATTTGGGCCAGCAGGTAACCGCAGAGCAATGTGTGGAGGGTATGCTGCTGAACAGCGGCAACGATGCATCCTACATTTTGGCAGTCGCCACCGGTCGGGTGATTGCCGGCGACCCCGCCCTGTCTCCTACCGCAGCCTTGGGCCTGTTTGTGGGCAAGATGAACGAGCTGGCTCTGGAGCTGGGCCTAGAAAACACCCATTTTGCCAACCCCGACGGTATTGACACTGCCGGCCATTTCACCAGCCTGCAGGATTTGTACAAAATCAGTTGTTTGGCGCTGGAAACCCCCCTAATCAGCAAATACGCCGCCACCGTGCAGGACGATGTTACATATGTCAGCGGCGAAACTGCCACTTGGAAAAACACCAACTGGCTGCTCCACGAAGATTCTGACTTTTATTGTGAAGCCGCCTGCGGCCTGAAAACCGGCTCTACCACCAACGCCGGCAAGTGCCTGATTTCTGCCTTCCGCAAGGAGGACGGGGGCTACTGGATCATCGGCACCTTAGGTTGCCCGGAGGAAGAAGACCGGTATATCGATACTCTGCACCTGTACCAGCATTACACCGGCCAGCCAATCGTGGAATACGAAACCCAGCCAACAGAAACAGAATAAGCAAAAAGCAACCGCAGGGAGGTTTCCCCCAGCGGTTGCTTTTTTATTTGTGAAGTTTTTGCTTTGCAAAAGTGAAGTTGACATTCTGTCAGTGAAGTTTAGCAATCGCTAAGTGAAGTTAAGTTTGCCAACACACTTCGCCGGGGGCGAAACTTCACTACGCAGTAACTTCACTTGCCGCAGGCAAACTTAGTTGTAGAATCTATTGTCTGCACAGGCAGACAATAGATTCGTCTGTAATTCGTTTAGGTGGGAAAACTTCCTCCTCATCATGAACTACAATCGTGCCTGTTTCCATCTCTACTGGTGGCAAATCGTCCTCTGGATTATATCCATTGAAATTGCCCTCCTCATCCAAGATGTCTGGATGGGTGTCCCAGATACTCATGGTCTGTTTGATTTCATCACCACTTAACACTGGGAATGAGAAGTGGATGGTTTTCAAATATCCGTATGCTCGTTTGGTTGGGAAAATCTCAATGCTCTCAATGAGGACATTTGCGATTTTCTTTTGCTCTGCCTCCGGCAATGTCGGGTACATTTGTCCAAACTCCAAAAGCAGTTGGATTGCATCCTCTTTGGTTTTCTTGGAGTTGGTGGCAGTACGGATTTTGATTTCTATACTTTCAATAACTCTTTCCACCTCGCGCAGTTCATCAAACACTTTATCAAGAGAATCAGTGAAAGAATCAAATTTCATATCGAAATTTCTGTCGAGTGGGTCAAGGGCATCTCTTGCTTGCTCGAGTTTCTTTTTTCTTGCAAGCAGGACTTTTTGGTTCTTCTTTACGGTTTCCAGTTTTGTCTCCAACTCGCTGACATCGTATTCACGGTTCATTTCTG
>JAZRNS010000129.1:0-5563 GCA_045648245.1 Faecousia sp.
GGATAAGGTGCTGGTTTGCTTCCCGGAAAGCGCCCAATACTATCGCCATCCGGACAAAGTTGAAGTGGTGGGCATGCCGGTGAAGCGGGAGTTTATCTTCACCAAAAAGGAAGATGCCCGTAAGGAACTGGGATTGGATGCACGGCCTGTCATTGTATCTGCCTTCGGCAGTTTGGGTGCCCAGGCAATGAACGAAATGACAGCAAGACTCTTCCGCTTGGAGCAGGATGCAGGCTTTCCGTTCCAGCATATCCATGCCGTGGGAAAGTACGGCTGGAAATGGATCCATGATTATGCCCGGCTTCAGGGCGTGGACTTAAAAAACAGTCCGTCCCTGATGGCGCAGGAATATATTTACAACATGCCAACGGTAATGGCGGCGGCAGATGTGGTGATCAGCCGTGCAGGCGCATCCAGCTGCAACGAAATTGCAGCTTCCGGTACGCCCTGCATTCTGATCCCTTCTCCCAATGTAACCGACAATCATCAGGAGAAAAACGCCCGGGCTTTGGAAAAAGCCGGCGGTGCGGTGGTGGTTTTGGAATCGGAATGCACCGAAGGGCGCCTGATGGATCAGCTGCAGAAATTGCTTGGAGATGCCGAAAAGTGCGAAGCAATGGGCAAAGCACTGCTAAATATTGTGATTCCCGATTGTGCAGAACGTCTGTGCGATGCGGTGGAAAGTCTTGCCCGACAGAAGTAAGGAGTAAGGTATGCCTACAAAAGAAAGAATAAGAGCACCCCAGCGCAAAAAAAGCCGTGCAGGAGATTCCAATATTGTCTATATTCCACCGAAGCCCTTTGACAGACGGCGCTTTTTGCTCCGTATGGCAACCGTTGCGGCTGTGGTTTTGGCGCTACTGCTGGGCATGTCCATTTTCTTCAAGGTGAAGAATGTAACGGTGTCCGGCACAGAAAAATATACTGCATGGGATGTGATGGAAGCTTCCGGCATCCATGAGGGAGAGAATCTGCTCACCTTAAGCAAGGCTCGAATCGGCGGGAAGATCCGCACCCAGCTTCCTTATATCAAGAGCGTCCGCATTGGAATTCGTTTGCCGGATACGGTGAATATTGAAGTGGTGGAAATGGATGTGGTGTATGCTGTGGCTGATGCGGAAGATAACTGGTGGCTGATGGATGCAACCGGTAAAGTTGTGGATCAAGTCAGTGCAGCAGAAGCTAAGGGTCATACCCAAATTCACGGCGTTCGCCTGAGCGCTCCGTCGGTCAGCTCCATGGCAGTGGCAGAAGAACCCCAGCCGGAAACCAACGAGGCGGGGGAGGAGATTCCGGTTACAGTCCATGGTAGTGAGCGGTTGAATGCGGTTATAAAGATCCTTGGCGGGCTGGAAAAGAATGGCGTGATCGGTCAGGTCGCCAGTGTGGATGTATCGGATATGACCATGCTGGAGGTTTGGTACGAAGACCGTTATCAGGTTTTACTGGGCGACCTAGAGCGAATAGACTATAAGCTTGAAAGTATGGCAAAAGCCATTGCGCAGCAAAGCCAGTACCAGCGGGGCATTTTGGATGTAAGCTTCACAACATGGGGAGAACAGGTGAATCTGAGCCCCTTTGGCGACTAAAGTCCAAACTTTTTTGAAAAAACTTTGGGGAAATATGAGAATTTCTATTGACCAAACGGATTTTTCAGGGTAGAATATAGAGGTACAAATGTAATTTGAGCAGATATGGCTTTTTGAGATCTGCCAACGATACATAGGAGGAGAATGTAAATGTCTGAAATGTTCCAGGAACGCGTAGTTAAAATCAAGGTGATCGGCGTTGGCGGCGCCGGCAATAATGTTATCAACCGTATGATCGATTCCGGTGTAGATGGCGTGGATTTCGTCGTTGTGAACACCGATAAGCAGGATTTGAATAAGTCTATCTGCAAGAACAAGGTGCAGATTGGTGAGAAGCTCACCGGCGGCATGGGCGCAGGCTCCAAGCCCGAAATCGGCCAGAAGTCCGCAGAGGAATCCAGAGCAGCCATTGCAAAGATCCTCGAAGGCACTGACATGGTATTTATCACTGCCGGTATGGGCGGCGGTACTGGTACCGGTGCAGCACCCATCGTGGCTGACCTGGCTCACGAAGCGGGTATCCTGACTGTTGGTGTTGTAACCAAGCCCTTCAAGTTCGAGGGTGCAAACCGTATGCGTCAGGCAGAACAGGGCATTGCAGCTCTGTCCGAGAAGGTTGACTCTCTGGTCATCATTCCCAACGACCGTCTGAAGTATGTTACCGACGAGAAGATTACCTTTGCCAATGCATTCGGCATTGCTGACGATGTTCTGAAGCAGGCAGTTACCTCCATCTCTGAGCTGGTTGGCGATGCTGGCAATGTTGTGATCAACCTGGACTTTGCTGACGTTTCCTCCATCATGAAGGACGCTGGCCGTGCACACATGGGCGTGGGCACAGCGGCTGGCCGTGAGAAGGCTGAGCAGGCTGCACTGGCTGCAGTTTCCAGCCCTCTGTTGGAGACCTCCATCAATGGCGCTACCGGCGTGCTGGTAAATGTAACCGGTTCTTCTGAGCTGACTTTGGACGATGTAGAGACCGCTGCAGGTATCGTTCAGGAAGCTGCAAACCCTGATGCCAACATTATCTTCGGTGCTACCTGGGATGAGAACTTTGAGGACGAAATGCGCGTTACCGTTATTGCTACCGGTTTCGAGCAGAAGACCGAGTCCAAGGAAGCTAAGGCTGCTGGCGGCAGTGCAAAGGAATCCGACGATATTGATATGTTCTTCAGTATCTTTAACCGCTAATTAACATCATGCGGCAACCCGGACCTTCCGTCCGGGTTGCTTTTTTATGAGGTGATACCAATGGATGCTTATCATGCCTTGGCGTGTAGCTATGACCGCCTGACCAATGATGTGGACTACAAGGCCACCGTGGATTTCTACAATCAAATATTGGCATCAGAAGGTTGTGCACCGGATACTGCGGTAGACCTGGCATGCGGTACAGGCTCTGTGGCGTTGCTGCTGGCCCAGCAGGGCATGAGGGTCATTGGCGTGGATTTGTCTGAGGAAATGCTCTGCGTGGCGCAGCGGAAGGCGCAGGAGGTGGAGAATCCACCTTTGTTCGTGTGCCAGCCTTTGCAGAAATTGCAACTGCCCAGAGGTGTAGATTTGGCTGTCTGTGCGTTGGACAGCCTGGATTACATCACCAACCCTGCAGATTGCCGGGAGGCGATTCGGCGGATATATCGGGTGTTGAACCCCGGCGGCTGCTTTATCTTTGATGTGAACACGCCGGAAAAGCTCCGGGCAATGGATGGACAGGTATTTTTAGACGAGGACGAGGATGTATACTGCGTTTGGCGGGGCGAATTTGATGAAGACACCAATATTTGCACCTATGCCATGGATCTGTTTCAGCGGCAGGGTAAGCTTTGGCACAGAAGCTATGAGGAACACCGAGAATATGCTTATAGCGCTGAGCAGCTAACTGGTTATTTGCGTCAGGCTGGTTTTACGGATATTGCCGTTTATGCCGACCGTCGCATGGAGATGCCGGTTGCCGGTGAACAGCGGATCTATTTGAAAGCAAGAAAGGGAAGAGTAAAATGAGCGATTATTTGGTTCGCGGTATGACTATGGATGGCTTTGTAAAAGTTGTTGCCATTCGCTCTACCGAGATGGTTGGTAAAGGTGCCAAAATTCACGGCACAACACCCAACGCCACAGCTGCCTTTGGCAGAGCCTTAACAGCCGCTTCTATGATGGGCAATATGCAAAAAGTGGATAACGGCTCCATGACATTACAGATCAAGGGCGGTGGCCCCATTGGAAGCATTGTCTGCGTAGCTGACCCTGTGGGTAATGTCCGTGGCTATGTGGTAGAGCCGAAGGTGCCTTTGGTGGAGAAGTTTCCCGGTAAGCTGGATGTGGGTGCAACAGTTGGCACCAATGGAACGCTGACTGTGATTCGGGACTTGCAGATGAAGGAACCCTATGTGGGCTCTGTGGAGTTAATTTCCGGCGAGATTGGCGACGATATAACGGCTTACTTTGTGCAAAGTGAGCAAACGCCTACAGCATGCGCCTTGGGCGTTCTGGTGGACACTGACCATTCCGTAAAGGTAGCAGGCGGCTATCTGCTGCAGCTGCTGCCCGGCGCACCGGACGAGGTGATCGATAAGCTGGAGGCGGGAATTCAGCGCGCAGGGGCTGTAACAGCCATGCTTGAGCAGGGGATGACCCCGGAGGATATCTTAGGTCAGGTCTGCGGCGATTTGGGTGTGGTGTTTATGGAGACAACACCGGTCAGTTATAAATGCTACTGTAGCCGGGAACGGGTTACTGCAGCACTGATCAGCCTTGGACGGGATGAACTGTATCAGATCAAAGATGAGGGTAAAGCTTTTCCGGTTGAATGTCAATTCTGTGATGAGGAATATATCTTCACACCGGAGGATTTGGAAAATATTCTCAAAAAGCTTTGATTTTTCCGGAAAAAACCGTGGGAAACAGGGTTTTTTAGCAGAAGAAAATTCTTGCAAAAAAATCGAAAAAAATGCTTGACAAATGAGCCTACTGCCTGTATAATTAAGACCGTCGCTGATGTGAGAACGCGCGGCGACGATGCGAGGGGAGCATAGCTCAGCTGGGAGAGCACATGCCTTACAAGCATGGGGTCACAGGTTCGAGCCCTGTTGTTCCCACCAATTTGGCCCGGTGGTGCAGTCGGTTAGCACGCCAGCCTGTCACGCTGGAGGTCGACGGTTCGAGCCCGTTCTAGGTCGCCATAAGCCCCTGTAGCTCAGTTGGTAGAGCAGAGGACTGAAAATCCTCGTGTCGCTGGTTCAACTCCGCCCGCGGGCACCATTATGCGGATGTAGCTCATCTGGTAGAGCGCCACCTTGCCAAGGTGGAGGTAGCGAGTTCGAGCCTCGTCATCCGCTCCATTTTTTTATCTAAATATGGCGACATAGCCAAGTGGTAAGGCACGAGTCTGCAAAACTCTGATTCCCCGGTTCAAATCCGGGTGGCACCTCCAGAAAATAAAGCAAGTCAATTGACTTGCTTTTATTTTTTGTGTTTATGAAATGTATATGGTCAATCGGCGTCCGGAAGATTGCGCGAGCAGTTTTGATGTTTGATGCGGTATAATGAATAAAGCCTGTTCTTCGGGACAGGATTTTGTTTATATATGTTTTTATTTTGATTAGCTTCTTGATTATTTGTTTAAAGTTGTGATATAATTAAAAAAATTATTCTGTATTATCTTAACTGATTCGGAGGATATACAATGAAAGATTATGACGTAATCGTGATTGGTGCGGGTAACGGCGGTCTTGCAGCTGCTGCAACCTGTGCAAAAGCGGGTCTTTCAACTCTTTTGCTTGAAAGACACAACATTCCCGGCGGCTCAGCTTCTTCGTTTGTAAGAGGCAGATTTGAGTTTGAGCCTTCTCTTCATGAACTCGCAGGCGTTGGTGCACCCGATAAATCGGGTCAGATTGAAGCGATGTTTGACCGTATGGAAGCTGATGTTGAGTGGCGTACACACGAATCGACTTTCCGCCTTATTGTAAGTCGGA
>JAZRNS010000130.1:0-14094 GCA_045648245.1 Faecousia sp.
GTCGGTATCGGAATTACACCGATTCAGCGCCTATGCGCTCGCGGACTTTACCGCCGGTCGGGAATTACACCCTGCCCTGAAAGCATATATAAGGTTAATTAGAGAATACCATGTGCCATATCGGTTGTCAAGAGAAAACAAGTATGGTAATATAGTGTTATTCGTTAACCGTTGTGCCGGGTTCGTTCTGGGGCACAGTGGTTTGTTCCGGCAGGGTTTCTGGGCGTTTGAAGCCTTGCACAAGACCGCCCGGCGCAGTGTCGGTAATATCGCCGCCAATGATCTGGTTTTTATATACCAAAAGGGTGGCATATACAGGTTCTGTGCTGCCGGGGTAGTTGTTGATCTGATAGACATAGCGCATAACGGTTTTGCCTGCGTATTGGCTCAGGTCATAGCCCTGACTTTTCTGCAATTCATTGTAGCGGTTAAATACTTCTTCCGGCTCCTTGGGGATGCGTACCTGATTGGACTGCTTGGGCGAGGTGGTTACTTCCCAGCCTAAATCGGTTAAAAACTGGACCCGTGCCTCGTTGCCGGAAACGGTGGATGCTGCGGTGGTTGTGGAATCGTTGTTGCCACCCAGCAACAGTATCAGCGCAACAATCACCGCACCGGCGGCGATCAAACCAATGATTATCTTTTTAAAATCGACCTTTGCGGTCATTACCATCATAATAAACCCTCCCTGGCTTGTATTACATTGCCAGTATATTCACAACCCGGGGGGCGTAGAACGGAGTAGCTATGGAACGGTTGGATAAATTTTTGTGCGATTGCGGTGTAGGCACCCGCTCTGAGGTAAAAGGGATTTTGAAAGCAGGCCGCGTAACTGTCGACGGCGTGGTGGAGCGGGATAACAGCAGAAAGATCGATCCGAAAATCCACAAAATTTTGCTGGACGGTGAACCTTTGGAAACAACCGGCACGGTGGTAGTTATGCTCAATAAGCCCTCGGGCTTTATTACTGCCACAGAAGACAAGGAAGCGCATACGGTTATGGAGTTACTCACCCCGGAGCTGCGGAAGCTGGAGCTGAAACCGGTTGGTAGATTAGATAAACAGACAGAGGGGCTGTTACTCTTTACCAATAACGGCGACCTGCTGCACCGGCTTATCAGCCCCAAAAAGGAAGTGCCCAAGGTGTACTATGCCCGCCATGAAGGTACGGCTACCCAAGCGGATATCGATGCCTTTGCTGTCGGTATTGTATTGCGGGACGGAACGGTTTGCCGTCCGGCGGTGCTGGAAAGTCTGGGTGCAGGGGAGAGCCGGATTACAGTTTGTGAGGGGAAGTACCATCAGGTGCGCCGGATGATGGCTTCCCGGGGAATGACTGTTGCTTATTTGGAGCGGCAGCAAGAGGGAATGTTGTCCTTGGGCGATTTGCCCCGGGGAGCGGTGCGCAAATTGACGGAAGAAGAGATTACAGCGTTGGAAAACTGGCAAGATGAATAAAGGGATTTTGCCTTTGAACAGGGGTGAAAACCGATCTGTTGGGTAAAAACAAACAAAATTTACCCAGCTTTTTGTAATAAAATGTCAAAAAACACTTGCAAAATGTGCAAAACAGATATATAATGTTGGTACTATTTTGTGAAATGCGCATTTGTGCAATATACTAAAGGAGGTCTGGAAAATGACAAGTAGTATTTTTCAGAGCGTGATCTCACAGTTAAAAGATGTTACCGACCGCACCTTCGGTGTGATCGATTCCGACGGCTATGTGATGTCCTGCACGGAAGCTGCACTGACCGGCGAGCGGTGGCCTGAAGCGGTGCTGAAGGTTACCGGCAGCTCCGAGCAGACCGTAAGGTTTGCCCAGAAGACATTCCGCGCCATTGTAAACAATGCCAACTTCTTCGAGTGTGCTGTATTCTGTACCGGCGAGGATGACTTGGCAAAGGCATACTGCAATATGGCGCATATTGCCCTGTGCAATGCAAAGTCCTTCTATGAAGAAAAGCATGACAGGGGCACCTTTGTAAAGAATATTATTATGGATAATATTCTGCCCGGTGATATTTACATCCGTGCAAAGGAGTTGCATTTTGCCACCGATGCACCCAGAGCCGTATTTTTGGTTCGTCAGTCCGGACATAACGATGCAGCAACGGTGGATCTGCTTACCCGCATGTTCCCGGATAAGATGCAGGATTTTGTGCTGAGTATCAACGAAACCGACATTGCGGTAATTAAGCAGGTCAGTGCCGATGTAACCGCAGAAGAGCTGGAAAAGATCGCTGTGTCCATCGAGGAGACCTTGCACAGCGAGCTGTATCTGAAGCCTATAATCGGTATCGGTACGGTTGCAGTACATCTGCGTGAGCTGGCGGACTCTTATAAGGAAGCGCAGACAGCTATTGATGTAGGCAAGGTGTTCGATACGGAGAAGAGCATCATTAACTATGAGAACCTGGGCATTGGCAGACTGATCTATCAGCTTCCCACCACTCTGTGTGAAATTTTTCTGACAGAAGTGTTTAAGAAGAACTCCATTGATTCTCTGGATCAGGAGACGCTGTTCACTATCAACAAGTTCTTTGAGAACAACCTGAATGTATCCGAAACCTCTCGCAAGCTGTTTGTTCACCGCAATACACTGGTCTACCGCTTGGAGAAGATCAAGAAGCTGACCGGACTGGATCTGCGTGAGTTCGACCATGCGATCGTGTTCAAGGTGGCGCTGATGGTCAGAAAGTATCTGTCCTCCCGGGAAATGCGCTAAAAAAGCCATTGAGCCGCACGTGCTGTGCGGCTCAATTTTTGGATAACTGCATAGAACAATTTTTCTCTTTACAGAAAATAGTTTTTTGTATATAATAGATTGGCTAAACAAAGGAAAAGAGGGCGATGACCCATGAATATTGAATTTGATTCGTATAAGCAAAAGCTCAACGAAGTGAAGCCTACCTTGGACGGATTGGCGGATTCTTTGAATGTTGAGGGTTTGAAAAACGAACTGGAGCGTCTGCATGCCATGCAGGAGGCACCCGGCTTTTGGGACAATCCCGACAAGAGCCAGCAGATCGTGATGAAGACCAAGATCACTGAAAATAAAATTGAAAAGTATCGGAATATGCTGTCTTCCTGGGATGATTTGATGACCATTTGTGAAATGGCAGCAGAGGAAGATGACGATTCTATGCTGGATGAATTGAAGGAGGGCTTTCAAAAGCTCAGCGACGATATGGAGCGCTGTCGCCTGGAAACCCTGCTTACCGGCACTTATGACAGAAACAATGCCATGGTCTCTTTCCAGGCAGGTGCCGGCGGCACAGAGGCGCAGGATTGGTGCCAAATGCTCTACCGTATGTATACCCGCTGGGCAGAAGCCCACGGCTACACCTACAAGATCATGGACTATCAGGAAGGCGACGAAGCCGGCCTTAAGTCCGCCGATATTCTCATTGAAGGCGACAATGCCTATGGCTTTTTGAAGGGCGAGAACGGTGTTCACCGCCTGGTTCGTGTATCTCCCTTTGATGCCAATGCCCGCCGTCAGACCTCCTTTGCTGCGATCGAAGTAATTCCTGACATTGAAGACGACAGTAACGATGTGGAGATCAAGGCAGAAGACTATGAAATGCAGGTGTTCCGTTCCTCCGGTGCAGGCGGTCAGCACATCAATAAGACCTCCTCTGCAGTTCGTTTGATCCACAAGGCGACCGGTATTGTGGTTGCCTGTCAGACAGAGCGCAGCCAGTTCCAGAACAAGGAAAACTGCTTGCGTATGCTGCGCAGCAAGCTGGTTGAGATCAAGGAAAGAGAACATCTTGACAAGATTTCCGATATTAAGGGCGTGCAGAAGAAAATTGAGTGGGGCAGTCAGATCCGAAACTATGTTTTCATGCCCTATACTTTGGTCAAGGACACCCGCACCGGCTGTGAAACCTCCAATGTCAATGCTGTCATGGACGGTGCATTGGATCCGTTTATCAATGCCTACTTGACCTGTGCGGCGACCGGTACTTGGGTTACCAAATAAAAAGTAAAAAAATATCGATAAAAAGCTTGCATTTTAAAAATGCGTATGCTATACTGTACGAGATTATTGAAAAAATGTATTTCGGTCCGCTTACCCTTTGGTTGAAAGCGGTATGCGGAGGGAGGTTACGAATATGGATGCTTGGAAAATTGTTTTGACAGTTCTGGAGGTGCTGGCTAGCGTAGCGCTGATCGTTGTAGTGCTGCTGCAGTCCGGCAAGGAAGCCGGCCTGTCCGGTGCCATCTCCGGCAACAGCGAATCTTACATGAGCAAGGGCAATGGCGGCCTGGATAAGGTGCTGGCCTCTGCTACAAAGTGGATTGCGCTGGCATGGATCCTGCTGACCTTGGGTCTGAGCCTAATTCCCTAATTGAAAATTTGCCACAGAGGATATCCTCTGTGGCTTTTTCATGCTATGGACAATTTATTTCCTGTGTGATAAAATCGGGATATCAATTATGCGAGGTGTTACTATGGATGCAATTAAGCTGGCAGGTCTGCAGCCTGCAAGTGTTTTTGCCTATTTTGAAAAGCTTTCTTCCATTCCCCACGGGAGCGGAAATACAAAGGCTATCAGCGATTATCTGGTGTCTTTTGCAAAAGAACATAACCTGCGTTATATTCAGGACAGTCTGAACAATGTGATCCTCTTTGGAGAGGGCACTTGCGGCTATGAAGACCATGCCCCGGTTATTATTCAGGGACATATGGACATGGTGTGTGAAAAAGACGCCGATTGTCCCATGGATATGGAAACCCAGGGCCTGGATATTACCCATGACGGTAAGTATGTTTTTGCAAAGGGTACGACCTTAGGCGGCGACGACGGAATTGCCATTGCTTATGCTCTGGCGCTGCTTGCGGATAAATCCATTCCCCGCCCGCCACTGGAAGTGGTGATTACGGTAGACGAGGAAACGGGCATGTACGGTGCAGCGGGGATTGACCTTTCTATGCTCAGGTCAAGAACCATGCTCAATATCGACTCCGAGGAGGAGGGGATCTTCACCGTCTCCTGTGCCGGCGGCGCAAAAGCGACCGTTCATTTGCCGATCCAGCGCCGTGCAGTCTATGGCCCTTGCGTGCGCCTGACGGTGGAAGGTCTGCAGGGTGGACATTCCGGTGTGGAGATCCATAAAAACCGGGCCAACGCCAATAAAATTATGGGTGAGTTTTTAGGCAGAATCCAAAAACTGATGCCCCTTTGCATCACCCAGCTTTCCGGCGGCGCAAAGGACAATGCCATTCCCCGTTCCTGTCAGGTAACCCTGGTAGCACTGGGCATGTATATCGAGCGGATCAACGATGTGGCAGAGCAGTTGCAGAAGGAAATTCGGGAGCAGTTTGACGAGCCGGATGCCATTGTCCGTGGAGACGATGTGGACGCGTTGGGGGGTAATGCCCTTACCACTGAATGTTCTGCAAAGGTGATCGCCCTGCTCAATGCCGCACCTAATGGCGTACAGACCTGGAGCAAGGATATTCCCGATCTGGTACAGACCAGCTTGAATCTGGGCATTGCAAGGCTGAATGAGGAGCTGCAACTGACCTTCGCTGTGCGCAGCAGCGTAAATCAGGAAAAACGGGATCTGCTTTCCAAGCTGGAAGAATTGGCTGCATTCTATAAGGGCAGCTACACGGAAATGGGCGACTATCCTGCATGGGAGTATAAAAAGGATTCCGTACTGCGGGATACTATGGTTCGTGTCTATAAGGAAATGACCGGGGAAGATGCCAAGGTGGTTGCGATCCACGCAGGTTTGGAATGCGGTCTGCTCAGCGAGAAATTGCCGGGGCTGGATTGCGTGTCCATCGGCCCGGAAATGCACGATATCCACACCAGCCGTGAAAGACTGGGAATTGCTTCTGTGGAGCGTACCTGGCGCTTTATTCAGGAAGTTCTGAAAACCTTATAATGAATCAGCCTGCCGATGTTCCGGCAGGCTGTCTTTTATGTCCGCAGGAGCAGACCCTTTAACCAAACAAGATCTTCTTTTCCCAGCACATTGAACAAAAACAAAAGGCTTACCAGCAGAAGAAGATAAACGCCAACTTGCAAGACAACAGAATATAAGCTTGATGCAGCCCAAACGGCAAAAATTACGGCAGTAAGTGTGAGCACTGTAACACAGAAGGAGATACAACTGCCGGCGCTTTTCAGCAGTAGCCGCAAACTTAAAATGAAGTTTATCAAATGGGTAATGAGGAAGCTGAAAAAGTAGCCCTGCATGCCGTATTTCGGCAACAGCAGATAAAGCAGCAGAATATCCATGGCTGCGGTCAAAATGTTATATTGCATGCAGATCTTCTGCTTTCCCAATCCTTTGGTCATGGCATCTGTGATCAGATCGCAGTAAAGCATAGGGACAAGCAGGGCATAAAGGCGTAAATATTGTCCTGCCTGTTGACTTTGATATAAGGACAAGCATAGGGGATCTGCCAAAAGAAATAGCAAACCGCCAATGAAGCAGCCATAGAGCATGGAAAGGCGTAAGCTCCGCCCGGTTAAGTACCGGATCCGCACAGAGCTTCCGCTGGCGGCACACCGGGCCAGCTCCGGAATCAGCAGCTCAGCCAGTCCGAAAAGGATCGCAGCCGGGAACATCATCACCGGAAACACCATGCCGCAAACAGTACCAAAGGCTGCAAGGGGGGAAGCTATAGCACCGTATAATGCTAGACGTTTTGGCACCATTAAATTTTCTGCAGTAGAAAGTCCGGCTTTTAGATCGTCCGCAAGGGCAAGGGGGACGGCTATGTCCAGTAACCGCCTGCGCACCGGAAGCCTGGGTCCTGCGGGTGCTTTTTCCCGCAACCGCAGAAACAGTAAGCAAAGGAAGGTAAAACAGGCACTCACACTACTGCCGCAGACCACCGCCATACAAGCCTTATAAGGGTCTTCACCTGCCCAAAAATGAAGCAGGGAAAGGGTAAATGTCATGGAAAGTGCTTGCTCCGCCACTTCCACAGCTGCCAATGTTCCAATGCGATTAGCGGCGGTAAAATAGCCGGTCATGCAGCCACACAGGCAAACCATTGGCAAAAAAGCGGCATACAGGCGAATGGCAGAAACCGTTTGTACATGACCGATCCAGAATTGGGCGATCACCGGCGCAAAAATATACAGGCCAAGGCTGATAGTGGCGCTGATGAGAATGCTGTATAGAAAGCAGCCGGATAGCACCCAGCGGATGTTTTGGGGCCGTTTTTTGCCCAATTCCTCAGCACATAAATACATGGTGGCGGTGCGTACACCGGCCATGCCGGCAGTCATGGACAGCGACCCTACAGACAGAACAAGCTGCACAAGACCGATCCCGGAAGCGCCAATGCGTCCGGATAAATAAACCTGAAAGGAAGTGCCCACCAGCCGCAGCAGCAGATTCACGCCTGTAAGCAGGATCGCACTGTAAAAAATCGGTATTTTCCGGCGCAAACAAATCCCCTCCTTGTCCACAGACTATGCAGACAGGAAGGGGAGTATGTTTAGTTTGTGTTCCATTGGGCGCAATATACTGCCAAAGGACATTCGTGGCACTTGGGATTTCGGGCGGTGCAAACCTCCCGACCAAACCAAACGATGCGATGACAAAAATCACTGCTCTCCTCCGGCGGGAGGATCTTGCGTAATTGCTGTTCTACCTTTTCCGGTTCTTTGCCCTTGGAAAGACCCAGCCGACCGCAAATACGAATACAGTGGGTGTCGCATACAACACTTCCGGGGACACCGTACAGATCGCCCAGCAGTAAATTTGCTGTCTTTCTGCCAACACCGGGCAGCTTTAGCAGTGCTTCCATGGTGTCAGGCACCTTGCCACCGTGCTGATCTATCAGCATTTGACAGGCAAGCACAATATCCTTTGCTTTCTGCCGATAAAATCCGCAGGAATGAATGTAGCGTTCCACATCTTCTATATTTGCCTGTGCCATAGCCTCCAATGTGGGATAGGCATCAAAAAGGGCAGGGGTAATGAGATTTACCCGAGCATCGGCGCATTGGGCGGACAGCCGCACCGCGATCATCAGCTGGTAATCCTTTTTTGCATGCAATGCGCAGGGCGCATGGGGATATCGCTGCTTCAGCGCCCCAATAATGGCATCAACTTTCTGTTTCATGGCAATTTCCTTTCTTTTTCGCCATTTTAACACAGAAAAGGATAAATGAAAAGATATAATTAGAAGTTTTCTCTTTCCAGTATATCGGCGGTCAGCGCTGATACCTCATAGGCAGTTCGCTCTATGGTTCCGTCCTCTGTCAGTTTGGTATAAATGCGGCTTTGCAGACGGCCTACTATGCGTATTTTGTCCCGGACTGTGCAGCTGGACACCTCTTGGGCTGTCCGCCCCCATAAAATACAGGGCAGGTAATCGGCCTTGCGAAACGCCCGGGGAACAGCCAGCATTGCATCGCAGATCTCCCGTCCCAGCGGTGTACGGCGGAAGGTTGGCTCCCGGCACAAAACCCCTTCTAAAACCACATCGTTCATAGGCTCTCCGTCTTCCACCGTTATGTCCGTTGCAAATACAAAAATCAGCAACCGGCGTACGCCGTCGTTGCGCTGATTGTGGGAGCGAACCTGCCCGGTAACGGTAATCATATCACCGGCACAGGGCTCTAAACCCATGATCATGTGCTCCTGCGCGATTACCGGCAGCCGGTCCACCGCACCGGAAAGCCGGGGGACTTCCAAAATAAAACGCCAGTATTTCCGTCCGTGATTTTCGTGGGAGAACTGCGGCAATTCCAAAAGACTGCCCCGCAGCGTGATCGTGTTGGTTGTATGTTCCATAGTACCACCTCAAATTCCAATGTATGGAATATCCTATTACCCAAGGGGTCTGTTAAGAACTGATGGGGCATAATTTGTGCAAGTTGCTGTAAATGACGATTTCCATTATTTTTCGAGTGGGCGCGATTGACATAATTTTTGAAATGTGTTACAATTTGGTTACACTATTATTTTGGAGAAGTGTGTATGATTGAATTTACAAATGTTACAAAGTCTTACTCTGTGGGAACCCATGCACTGCGTGGTGTTTCTATGCAGATTGAAGACGGCGAATTTGCGTTTTTAGTGGGTCCATCCGGTTCCGGAAAATCCACGATTATCAAGCTGATTACAGGTGAATTGAAGCCCTCCTCCGGCATGGTCCATGTCAATGGCTATTCTTTGGAGCGTATTCGCAAGCGTGAGATTCCTTACCTGCGCCGCACCATTGGTGTTGTTTTTCAGGACTTCCGCCTGATTGAGTCGAAAACGGTCTATGAAAATGTAGCCTTTGCCATGCGTGCTGTGGGTGCAGGCACAAAGGAGATTCGGGAGCGCGTTCCTTATATTTTGGAGTTGGTTGGCTTGGAAACCAAGAGCCGGCGCCACCCCACAGAACTGTCCGGCGGTGAACAGCAACGTTTGGCCATTGCAAGAGCGCTGGTAAACAACCCCTCTACGATCATTGCCGACGAGCCTACCGGCAACCTGGATCCGGAGCGTTCATGGGAGATCATGAGCCTGCTGCAGGAGATCAACAACTTGGGCACAACTATGCTGGTGGTTACCCATGAGCGGGACCTGGTGGAGCGATTCTCCAAGCGTGTCATTGCCATCAACGAGGGTTTGGTGGTCCATGACGGAATGGATGGGTATTACGGCTTATGAAAATGAAGAATATTGGCTATTTGTTGAAAGAGGGCATTCGCGGTATTTTCCTCCACGGCTTTATGTCCTTTGCGGCGGTGTGCGTTACCGTTGCCTGCCTGCTGATCGTGGGCACATTCTCCAGCCTGATGTACAACCTGAATGTCATCGTGGAGGATCTGAATAAAACCAATGAGATCATCGTCTATGTGGACGAAACATTGTCTGATGCAGAAGCAAGAAGTATCGGCACCCAAATCAACCGGGTGGAAAATGTACATCAGTCTGTCTTTGTTTCCCGGGAGGAAGCGCTGGAGAACTTTGTGGCTGACTATGCCGATTCCGGTACATTCAACGGTGTGGATTCCAGTTATTTGCGCCACCGCTTTGTGGTAACATTGTCCGATAACCACCTGATGGAAGACACAACTGCTGCTATCCGCCAAATTACCGGCGTTGCAGATATTTCCGCCGCCTATGAGCTGGCAGAAGGCTTTTCAACCTTGCAGGATATTTTGCAGTTGGCATCTGTTGTTATTGTGATCGTGCTGCTGGTGGTCAGCCTGCTGATTATTTCCAACACAGTCAAGCTTGCCATGTATGACCGCCGGGACGAGATCGCGGTTATGAAAATGGTGGGCGCAACCAATGGCTTTATCCGCCTGCCCTTCGTGGTGGAAGGCTTCACTTTGGGCATGGTAGGTGCTGGGCTGGCGTTCCTGCTGGAATGGCTGATGTATGATGCCATGTCTACCCGCATCACTGCAGTGGATACCTTGAGCCTGTTTAACCTTGTGCCCTTCCGGGAAATGGTTTGGCCCATGGTGATGACCTTTGCAGGTGCAGGTATCTTTGTTGGCGTAGTAGGCAGCTGGACTTCTATCCGCAAGTTTATGGATGTATAATTGAGGTTATTATGAGAAATAGAAAACTTTGGGTATCGATTCTGGCAGGTGTGCTGGCATTCATTATGCTCTTTGGCTTGATTGCCGGTGTACTTCCAACCCGGGCAGATGCCGCCTCCTCCAGTGCACTGAAAGAGCAGCTGGACGAGCTAAAAGAAGATAAAAAGAAGATACAGGACGAGATCGCCGCATTGCAAAGCCAATTGTCTGACAATATGGATGAGATGGAAGCGGTGGTAGCGCAAAAAGATCTGATCGATCAGGAGATTTTTCTGCTTCATGAACAGGTGAAGAATGTCAATGAACAAATTTCTGCCTATAGTTTGCTGATTGCAGATAAGCAGGAAGAACTGACTACCGCCGAGACCAATTTGGCAGAGCTCAATGTAAAAAATAAAGACCGTATCCGGGCTATGGAGGAAAACGGAAGCCTTTCCTATTGGTCTGTGCTGTTTCAGGCAAAAAGCTTTTCCGATCTGCTGGACCGGTTGAATATGGTGCGTGAGATTGCCACAGCAGACAATAAGCGCATGAAGGAAATGAGCGATGCTGCCAAGGTCGTGGCTACTGCCAAGCAGGAACTGGAAACGCAGAAAACAGAGCTGGAAAACAGCCGCAAGGAATTAGACGAGCTGGAAGCAGCGCTGGAACAAAAGCGGGCAGACGCAGATGCACTGCTGGTCTCCCTGGTTGCCAAGGGACAAGAGTATGAGGATATGCTGGAGCAGTCTGAGGACGAGCAGGCAGAATTGCTTTTGCAGATTGCCCAAAAGGAAAAGGAATACGATAAGGCCAAGCATGAAGAATGGC
The DNA here is from genome assembly GCA_045648245.1 of Faecousia sp. Taxonomy (GTDB): domain Bacteria; phylum Bacillota; class Clostridia; order Oscillospirales; family Oscillospiraceae; genus Faecousia. The sequence continues at coordinate 11,340 of JAZRNS010000130.1, forward strand.
TGGCAACCTCTGTTCCCACACCCAAGCCCAGCACCCCCAACAGCACCAGTATTCCCTCCAGCAGCGGCTGGATCACACCTTGTTCCTATGTGGCATTTACCAGTCCCTTTGGCTACCGTTATCACCCCATCAGCGGCAACTGGAAGATGCACTACGGCGTTGACCTTGCAGGTCCTCAGGGAACCCCGATCTATGCAGCCAAGTCCGGCAGAGTTGACATTGCTTCTTATAACGGAAGCGCCGGTTACCATGTGGAGCTGATCCACGAAGGCGGCTGGGCCTCTGTGTATATGCACATGACCCATTATGTGGTATCTGTTGGCGATTATGTAAGTCAGGGTCAGCTTATTGGCTACATGGGCTCTACCGGCGGTTCTACCGGTTCTCACCTGCACTTTGGCATCAGCTATAACGGCACATATGTAAACCCGGCCAACTACATCAATATTTGATGATTCAGGTTTAAAAATAGGGATATCATTGTAATAAACCGGGCGCATCGCTGCTTGCGATGCGCCCGGTAAAACCTACTGACGAGGTGAAATCATGGGTAATGGAAAAAGCCGATTTCGGCGTTTTTTGTCTTATGCCATAACCGCATTGCTTGCGTCTGTATTGACCATGCTCCTTTGTACCCCCCAATCTACCAAGCTCCAGCAGCTTTCGAAAATTTTGCAGGAGCGGTTTATTGGGCAGGTAGACCAAACAGCTATGGAGGATGCAGCCGCTCGGGCTATGGTGGCATCTCTGGGCGACCGCTGGAGCTATTATATCAGCGCCAAGGACTACGAAGCCTATGACCAGGGGAAAAAGAATGTCTATGTGGGCATCGGCGTTACCATCCAAATACGGGAAGACGAACAGGGCTTTGATGTGCTGAAGGTAGAACCGGGCGGTTCGGCGCTGGATGCAGGCATCCTGCCGGGAGATATTCTGACCCATGTAAATGGTCAATCGGTTGTGGAACTGGGTACAGGCGGCGCCCGGGAGTTGATTCAGGGCAAAGAGGGAACGGAGGTTACCGTAACCGTACTGCGGGAAGGGGAGCGTCTGGACTTCACCCTCAAACGCAAGAAAATTCAGGTTGCCGTGGCAACCGGGGCAATGCTGGAAGATCATATCGGTTATATCCAAATTGCCAATTTCAATGAGAACTGTGCAGCCGAAACAATAAAGGCCATCCAGCAGCTAAAAGAGCAGGGTGCCAAGGCGCTGGTGTTTGATGTACGAAACAATCCCGGCGGCTACCTGTCTGAATTGGCGAAGCTTTTGGATCATCTGTTACCGGAGGGCTTGATCTTCCAAAGTGTGGACTATAGCGGAAAAGAGGATAAGATCTACTCCGACGAAGCCTGTTTGGAAATGCCGATGGCTGTGCTGGTCAACGGAGAAAGCTATTCTGCGGCAGAGTTTTTTGCAGCAGCGCTGGAAGAATTTGAATGGGCAACGGTCGTGGGCGAGCAGACCTGCGGAAAGGGCTATTTCCAAACCACCTACCGCCTTGGGGACGGCTCTGCAGTGGGGCTGTCCATTGGCGAATATTTTACCCCCAAGGGTGTAAGCCTTGCCAAGACCGGCGGACTAGTTCCGGAAGTTACAGTAGAGGTGGACGAGGAAACAGCGCAAAGGATTTACACTGGATTGCTGGACCTTCAGAACGATCCCCAAATCCAGGCAGCGGTGGATTTTTTGCTTAAGTATGAAAACTAAGGGTTAATTCTGCAAAATAATGGAAAATTACTTGACGATTTCGGGTTTTTCTTCTATAATATAGTGAACAATTTTGCTTCAGAAAGGATCTTTTTGTTATGGCAAAGGAATTTAAGATTACCAGTCTGCGACTGGCAGACCTGGAAAAGGAACTCAACTATCTGAAAACTACCCGTGAGCGCGAGATCGCTGCCATGATCGCAGAAGCTCGCTCCTACGGCGACTTGTCTGAAAACTCTGAATACGATGCTGCGAAGAACGAGCAGGCAAAGCTCTATGGCCGCATTGCAGAAATTGAGGATATTCTGTCCCATGCAGTTATCATCGAGGACGAGAACGAAGCAAACGGCCGTGTTGGTCTGGGCTGTAAGGTTACGGTTGAGGATTTGGCAACCGGCGAGAAGACCACTTATCAGATCACCGGATCTCAGGAAGCCAACCCCATGGAGTATAAGCTGTCTGATGACTCTCCCTTTGGCAGAGCGGTTGTAGGCAAGTCCATTGGCGATAAGTTCAGCGTAGTAGCACCTGCCGGCAGCTATGAGATGAAGGTTATTGATGTAAAGCGCGATTAAGGAGAGCAGAATGGCAAAGTTTACACCCCAGGCAGAAATGCCTCTGTCTGATCAGGTTCAGGTACGCCACGAAAAGCTGGAAGCTTTGCGTGGCGAGGGCAGAGACCCCTTCCTGCAGACAAAGTTTGATTTTACAACCACCTCTGCCCAGGTAAAGGCGAATTACGACGCTATGGAAGGCACAACCGTTTCTCTGGCGGGTCGTTTGATGAGCAAGCGTGGTCAGGGTAAGGTCATGTTCTGCGACATGCAGGACAATGACGGTCGTATCCAGCTGTTTGTAAAGATCGACGAGCTGGGCGAGGAGGAATATGCCCGCTTCAAGAAAAATGACATCGGCGACATCGTAGGTGTAACCGGTGAAGTGTTTAAGACCAAGACTGAGGAGATCTCTATTCGGGTAAAAAAGGTAACCTTGCTGTCTAAGGCATTGCTGCCCCTGCCTGAAAAGTTCCACGGCTTGACTGATA
>JAZRNS010000131.1:0-14304 GCA_045648245.1 Faecousia sp.
GCACTTACCGACCTGAAGCTTGGTAGCGGTTTGACAACCATCGCACCCTATGCCTTTGCGTATAACTATGAGCTGCACTATCTGACCATTCCCGAGGGTGTAGCTACCATAGCTTATGGCGCATTTGCTTGTTCCAATCTGTGGGATCTGACCATCCCGGAAAGCGTAAAAACCATTGAAGCTTCCGCTTTCCAGAGCTGCTGGGAGCTGAATAATGTTTACTATAAAGGCTCTCCCGATATGTGGTATCTGGTAGAGATCGGCTTGGGCAATGAACCGCTGGAATGGGCGTACAATTTTAAGTGCCTGAAGGAATGTGGCCACCGTGTCATTGAAAATGGCCTGTGCATGACCTGTATAACAGAAGTCAGTGTAACAGTTGCCAATGAGGACGGAAGTCGGGCAATTTACGAATCCTTTGCTCAGGCGGTGGAAAATGCTGCTTCCGGTCAGACAGTTGAGATCCATGAAGATATGGTAGAGGAAGAAATTGTGCTCGCTTCCGGAGCAGAGCTGGATTTGAACGGACATACCCTGACGGCAGATTCCTTAACGGCTGTTGGCGGACATATTGTGGATAATAGCGCAGACGGTTCCGGTTTGCTGCGTATCAGTAAGGATGAAGAGCTGACGATCTCTCCAAATAACAGTCAGGTTCCTGTTTATGACGCGGAGGCAGAAGGCTATCGCTTATTTGCAATCTGTGTGCAGCCTTGCGCAATTACCGGCAAGAACAGTGCAACGCCCAAGTACTGGTTCCGCATCGGCTCCAATCATTTTGGAAATCTGAACGAACTGATTCAGGAGGATGCAGAAATTCAAATTAAGGTAGAACTGACATGGGACGGCCAGGATGCTGTTACAGAAGCAATTGCATCGGCTGAATTCACAAAGCAGTGGGCAAACCGTTGCAACGAAAACAGCGATGTCTATGTTGTGTTCACCGTAACCGGCGCAGAGGATGTGGAAAACTTCACATTGATTCCCAGTGTTACGGCAAACGGCGTTACCGTTACCGGTGAAGACATGAACTAAATTAAATGGGCGTGCATTGCACGCCCATTTTTCTGTAAAATAGTTGACTTTTTCTGCTTTTATGGTAAAATATCCAAGGTATATGTAAAGGCAATGCGGAAGCTAGAAAATGCAAGACAGCCCAAGCGAGAGGGGGACGGTGGGAGCCCCTTGCAGGTCTACATTTTCAGCCACTTCCAAGCCGCCCGGGAGGACCGGGACGGGCGCTCCCGTTACAGAGCAGCTAAGATACCGCGCAAGCGGTGAATTAGGGTGGTACCGCGACTTACTTCGCCCCTATGCATGGGCGGAGTTTATTTTTTTACACAACAAACGGAGGTAAACCCCAATGGCAAAAAAAGCATATGGCGTAAATGAACTGCGCGAGATGTTCCTGTCCTTTTTTGAAAGCAAGGAGCACTTGCGCCTTCCCAGCTTTTCTCTGATTCCCCAAAATGATGCATCCTTGCTGCTCATCAACTCCGGCATGGCACCCATGAAACCCTATTTTAAGGGTGAAGTAGAGCCGCCCCGCCGCCGTGTCTGCACCTGCCAAAAGTGTATTCGTACCGGCGACATTGAGAACATCGGCAAGACTGCCCGTCATGGCACCTACTTTGAAATGCTGGGCAACTTCTCCTTTGGCGACTACTTTAAGCGGGAAGCGATCGCATGGAGCTGGGAATTTCTGACTAAGGTCGTTGGCTTGGAAGAGGATCGGCTGTATCCTTCCATCTATGAAAACGACGAGGAAGCTTTTGAGATCTGGAATAAGGAGATCGGCATTCCCGCTGAAAACATCTTCCGTTTCGGTAAGGCCGATAACTTCTGGGAGCATGGCTCCGGTCCCTGCGGTCCTTGCTCTGAAATTTATTACGACCGTGGCGAGAAGTACGGCTGCGGCAGCCCTGATTGTAAGGTGGGCTGTGAGTGCGACCGCTTCATGGAAGTTTGGAACAATGTGTTCTCCCAGTTTGACAACGACGGCAACGGCAACTACACCGATCTTGTGCAGAAGAATATCGATACCGGTATGGGCTTGGAGCGTTTGGCAGTTGTATGTCAGGATGTAAACAGTCTGTTTGATGTGGATACCGTAATGAATATCACCAACCATGTAACCGCCATTACCGGCGCATCTTACGGTCAGAGTGTAAAAACCGATGTATCCCTGCGTGTGATTACCGACCATATCCGCGCATCTACCTTCATGATCGCCGATGGGGTGCAGCCCACCAACGAAGGCCGCGGCTATGTGCTGCGCCGTTTGCTCCGCCGTGCAGCCCGCCACGGAAAACTGTTGGGCGTGAATAAGCCTTTCCTGTTTGAAATCGTGGAAACGGTTATTAAGGAAAATGAGAGCCACTATACCTACCTGCGTGAGCGTGCAGAGCACATCATTCGGGTGGTCAAGAACGAAGAAGAGAACTTTGCCCGTACCATTGATACCGGCATGCGTATCTTCGGTGAAAAACTGGCTGCCCACAAGGCGAAAGGCGAAACCGTATTTGCCGGTGATGACGCATTCCTGCTGGCAGATACCTACGGTTTCCCCATCGACCTGACTGTGGAAATGCTGGAAGACGAGGGCATGACGGTGGATATGGACCGCTTTACCGCCTGCCGTGAGGAGCAGCGTGTCCGCGCCCGTGAGGCACGGAAGGCGTTAGGCGATTTGGGTTGGGCAGGTATTGACCTGGGCCTGGATACCACGCCTACAAATTTTGTTGGCTACGATGTTGTCAACTGCGAAGCAAAGGTGCTGGCAGTGTGCGTCGGCGAGGAAGTTACCGGTTCTATCACCGGTGGCGAGCAGGGTATTGTCGTTCTGGATAAGACACCCTTCTATGCAGAAATGGGCGGTCAGGCGGCTGACCACGGTGTGATTCTGGTAGGCGAGAGCCGCTTTTGCGTAACCGATGTCCAAAAAGACAAGGGCGGCAAGTATTTGCACACCGGTAAGATGATCCGCGGCACGATCAAGACCGATGACGTGGTTTTGGCGTCTATCGATGTGGAACGCCGTAAGGCAATTATGCGCGCCCACTCTGCAACCCACCTGCTGCAGAAGGCTTTGAAAACTGTTTTGGGCGACCATGTTCATCAGGCTGGTTCTTTGGTGGAACCGGACCGTCTGCGCTTTGACTTCAGCCACTATTCCGCAGTTACCCCGGAGGAAATGGCAAAGATTGATTCTGTTGTCCAGTCTGCTGTGCTGGAAGGCTACGGCATCAATGTGCGTGAAATGCCCATTGAGCAGGCAAAGGAAATGGGCGCAATGGCGCTGTTCAGCGAGAAGTACGGCGATACGGTCCGTGTTGTGAATATGGGCGGCTACTCTATTGAACTTTGCGGCGGTACCCACTTGGATAATACCGCAAAGATCGGTCCTTTCCGCATTGAGAGCGAGGGAAGTGTTGCTTCCGGTGTTCGCCGTATCGAGGCAATTACCGGTAAGGCATGCCTGGAGGAAATGGAATTGGCCCGTAAGCGCGTTTACGACGCATGCGCGATTTTGAAGACCAAGCCTGCAGAGCTGGCTGCTAAACTGGAGAGTCAGGTGGATGAGATCCGTAATCTGAAAAAGGCGATCGAGTCCATGCAGGCAAAGGAAACTGCCGGCGAGGCAGATCGCATCCTGTTTGGCGCAAGAAAGATTGGCGACTTCCGGGTAATTACTGCAAATATTCCCAATGCCGACGGCGGCAAGCTCCGTCAAATGGGCGACACCCTGCGGGATAAGGATGCCGGTGTTGTGGCAGTCCTGTCCAGCGTCAACGGTGAGAAGATCACCTTCCTGGCTGTCTGCGGTAAGGATGCTGTGGCAAAGGGCATTAAGGCTGGCGATATTGTGAAGACAGTTTGTGCAGCTTGTGGCGGCAGCGGCGGCGGTAAGCCGGACTCCGCTATGGGCGGCGGCAAGGATGTAGATAAGATCGATAATGCATTGGCATTGGTAGACGACTTCGTTCTGTCTAAAGTATAAGAAATCGGGCCGCTGCAAAGGAAGATTTGCAGCGGCTCCTATTTTGGGGAAAGGAGTAGGACAATGCGAAAGCTAATGTGGTTTGCAATCGGCTTTTGCACCGCTTGTGCAGTTGGAATCTATTTTTCCTTCGGCACTTGGCTGTTACTGTCAGCGGCATTTTGCTTGCCGTGCGCCGTTGCGTTGCTCCTGTTCAAAAGCGAAAAGGGCAGACGGGCAGGCCTTGCTGTGTGCGGCTGCTTTGTGTGCTTTTTGTGGCTGTTTGCATATGACAGCATGTACTTATCTCATGCCCGGGCGGCAGACGGTGAAACTGTTCATTTGACGGTAGTGTTATCCGATTACGGCTACGATTCTGCATACGGCATGATCGCCGACGGAAAAACGGAATTAAACGGAAAGACCTTTCGAATCCGGCTTTATTTGGAAGAGCATGACGACCTTTCACCCGGCGATGTAATTGCGGGTGCTTTCCGTCTGCGCTATACTGCCGTGGGCGCAGAAGAGGAGAGCACCTACCATCAGGGCAAGGGAATCTTTCTGCTGGGTTACAGCCAGCAAACCCCGACGGTTATGCAAGGGGACTCTGCTTCTTATTTCGCACCCCGCCTGCGCAAACAGATCACCCAAATGTTGGACGCAGTATTTCCGGCAGATGTGCTGGGGTTTGCAAGGGCGCTGCTGTTGGGAGACAGCAGTCTGCTGACCTATGAACAGGATACTGCCTTTCAAGTCAGCGGCATTCGCCATGTGATTGCTGTGTCAGGATTGCATGTATCCATTTTATTTTCCCTTGTATATTTGCTATCAGGAAAGAAAAGGGGATTAACCGCCCTGATAGGAATCCCGGTACTTGTTTTGTTTGCGGCGGTGGCGGGATTTACCCCTTCCATTAACCGCGCTTGCATTATGCAGGTGCTTATGATATTGGCATTGCTGCTCAACAGGGAATATGATGCACCTACTGCATTGGGCTTTGCGGTGCTTGTAATGCTGCTGGTCAATCCCATGAGTGTAACTTCTGTTAGCTTCCAGCTATCTGTAGGGTGTATGATCGGTATTTTTCTGTTTGCCGGCAGGATTCAAAGCTATTTCATGGACGAAAAACGCCTTGGGCGTTTCAAAGGAAGTAAGCCCATCACCTCCTTACTTCGCTGGATCGTAGGCTCTGTTTCCGTAACCTTGAGCGCAATGGCTACCACCACACCTTTGTGTGCATTCTACTTTGGGTGCATAAGTTTGGTGGGTATTGTAACCAATCTGCTAACCTTATGGGTCGTCTCTTTTATTTTCTACGGTATTATGGCAGCTTGTGTAGCAGGGGTAATTTGGCTGCCTGCAGCAAAAGGGATTGCTTTCTGTGTAGCGCTGCCTATTCGCTATGTGCTGGGCGTAGCCGCAACACTGAGTAAAATCCCCTTGGCTGCGGTCTATACAAATAGCGCCTATGTGGTGGCTTGGTTGATTTTTGCTTATGTGCTGCTAAGTGTATTCCTTTTTGTTAAGCATAAGCGCCCGTTGATATTTGCCTTATGTATGGTTTTGTCGCTGGGCATCGCGCTGGGACTGAACCGGCTGGAGGTATATCTGGAGGATTACCGCCTGACAGTTTTAGATGTTGGTCATGGTCAGGCCATCGTTATGCAGACAAAAGAAGGATGCTATTTAATTGATTGCGGTGGCACTTCACCGGAATTGGCAGCAGATACCACGGCAAAATACCTGCTTTCCATGGGAATCTACCGCCTGGACGGTGTGATCGTAACCCATTATGATGCAGACCATGTTGCCGGTCTACCGTTGCTGCTCAGCAGAATTCCAGCCGACAGGCTGTATCTGCCGGACACCCGGGAGGAAAATACTGTCCGTACCGATCTTAGTGAAGAATACGGCGATAAGATTCATTGGATAGCATCAGAAAGTGTATTCTCACTAAACAATGGGAAAATAACAATTTTCGGCGGAGAAAAGGGGAAAACCAGCAATGAAAGCAGCTTGTGTGTCTTGTTTCAGCCGGAAAATTGTGATATACTGATAACCGGAGACCGGGGCACGGAGGCAGAACGCTTCCTTTTGGCACAAACCGTGCTTCCCAAATTGGATGTGCTGGTGGTTGGACACCATGGTTCAGCTACATCTACATCTATGGAATTGCTGAAACAAACCGTCCCTGCAGTTGCGATCATATCGGCAGGAGAGACTGACCGCTTTGATCTGCCTGCGGACGAAACATTAAAACGGCTTGACATCTTCGGCTGTAAAGTTCTTCGAACCGATCAGGACGGAACGATCATTATCAGGAGGTAACGCTATGGCAAAAAATGCACCGCAGCCAAATAATCTGCAGTTGTTGAAAACTGCGATTCGGGATAAGAATCCGGATCGGCTGTATATTTTCCATGGCGAAGAAGCCTTTCTGTTGCATTACTATTTGGAGCAGCTTCGAAAAATTTTGGTGGACAAGCTGACAGAGTCCTTTAATTTCCATAAGCTCACCAGCGAGAATTTTGCCATGCAGGGCTTTGCCGATGCGGTGGAGAATCTGCCTATGATGGCAGAGCGGACCATGGTGCTGGTGGATGATATTGATTTATTCAAGCTCTCTGAGTCCGACCGGGAAAAAGCAATGGATGTGATCTCAGATATTCCGGATTACTGCACCGTGATATTCACTTATGGGGCGGCATGGAAACCGGATAAGCGGCTGAAAAAACTGTGGGATGCCATTGAGAAATACGCAACCGTTGTAGAGTTTTCCAAGCAGGAGCAGCGGGATCTGATCGCATGGATCGCCCGGCATTTTGCCGCCGCAGGCAAACAGATATCTCAGGAGCTTTGTGCCTACCTGATCGATATTACAGATGGCACTATGACCGCTTTGGCGGGGGAAATATCCAAGATCTGCGCCTATTCCGGAGCAGATACCATTTGCCGTGCTGATATCGATGCAGTTGTGGAACCGGTTTTGGATGCGGTCGTGTTCCAAATGACCGACCTTTTAGGAAAAGGTGAATATGGACAGGCCATCGTAAAGCTGCGCCAGCTTTTGAAGATGCAGGAAGAGCCCTTGCTGATCTTAGGTGCCATCGGCGGACACTTTCGCCGGCTGGGCGTTGCCAGAACATTGCTGGACGGCGGCAAAACATCCGACGATCTGATGCGCCTGACTGGTATGAAGGACTATCCCGCCAGAAAAACCATGTCCGGCGCAGGACGGTTTAGCGCGGCTTTTTACGCCCGGGCGGCGGAACTGGTGTTGGAAACCGACCGGCAGATCAAAACCTCTCAGGACACGCCTGAGCGCCTGCTGGAGGTTCTGCTCCTGCGTCTTGCACAGGAGGCAAAGAATGCTTAAAATCCGCGAAGCCATTGTGGTCGAAGGACGCTATGATAAAAATACCCTTTCCCAAGTGGTGGATGCCCCGATTTTGGAAACTGCCGGCTTTGGGATATTTAAAGATAAAGAGCAGCTTAACCTGCTGCGGAAGGTGGCAAAGACCCGGGGGTTGATCGTTTTTACCGATTCCGACGGAGCGGGCTTTGTAATCCGCAATCACTTAAAGAGTGTTATTGAGCCCCAATATCTGAAGCATGCCTACATTCCGGATATATCCGGCAAGGAAAAGCGAAAGTCTACCCCCGGCAAAGAGGGAAAGCTGGGCGTTGAGGGAATGACACCGGAAATTCTGATTGATTGCCTGCGCAAAGCCGGCGCAACATTTGAAGAGGAAACCGGCTGCGTAAGGAACGGTCAAATTACAAAGCAGGACATGATGGAACTGGGCTTGTCCGGCAGAACGGATAGTAAGGCAAGGCGGCAAGCGCTGCTGAAAAAACTGGATATGCCTGCGCATATGTCAGCAAATGCGCTGCTGCAGGCGCTGAACTTGCTGTATACCAAAGAAGATATGGTAGAGATACTGCAACAACTACACTAAAACGGTCTTTGCGAGCCAGCCCGCAGGCTGGTGTGGCAAGCTCCGGAATCTTCCGGCATATTATCCGGGAGATTCCCACGCCAGTGTGCGCACTGGCTCGAAATGACAGAAGGATTGGAAAATTGAATGATCGATATACAGGTAAAAAACTTAACAAAGTTCTTTGTGATCGGTGAAAACCTTCTGGAAGATCTGAGTTTTGATATTCAGGAAGGGGAACGGGTGGCTATTCTTGGCAGAAACGGCTGCGGAAAAACCACGCTGTTTAACATCCTCACCGGGCAAATGGATTATGACGAGGGCGAAGTCTTTGTCAATCCCAATAAAAAGATCGGTCTGATTTCACAGATCCCCCGATTTCCTGCGGACTTTACGGTAGAGGATGTGCTGCGCTCTGCTTTCCGGGAGTTGACCGCGGCAAAGCGGAAAATGGAGAGGCTGGAGCAGGAAATGACCCATAGCTCCAATGCAGAGCTTTTGCGGGAATACGATGCTTTGGTAAACCGTTTTCAGGCCGGTGGCGGCTACGAAATGGATGTGGAGGTCGATAAGATCTGTAACGGCTTAGGCATCAGCCGGGAGCAGCGCTCTCAGCTGTTTGATAGCCTGTCTGGCGGCGAAAAGACCCGGGTAAACCTTGCCCGCCTGCTGCTGGAAAAAACAGAGATACTGTTGCTGGACGAGCCGACGAACCATTTGGATCTGCGTAGTGTAGAGTGGCTGGAAAGCTACATTAACAGCTTTAAAGGCACAGTTCTAGCCATTTCCCACGACCGCTTTTTTCTGGACAGAGTGGCCCAGCGGGTCATTGAAATTACAGACGGACATGCAGAGTTTTACTCCGGTAACTACTCGTTTTATATCGATGAAAAGCAGGCCCGCTTTAATTTGCAGCTAAAGCAGTACGAGCAAGAGCAGGCAAAGCTGAAGCAGTTAGGTTATACAGTGGAACGGATGAAGGGCTGGGGCATCAATAACCGCACCTTATACCGCCGTGCCATGTCCATTCAACACCGCATGGAGCGCATTGAAAAAACAAAACGCCCCACAAAAGAAAAGACGATGCACGCCACCTTCGGAGAAAAGGGCTTTTCCGGCGATGTGGTGTTCAAAATGAAAAATGTGTCAAAAAGCTTTGGCGACCGGGAGCTCTTCAGCGATGTTGAGCTGAATGTGGAAGGTGGCGAGCGCATTGCTTTATTGGGCGATAACGGCACCGGCAAAACAACCTTTATCCGGTGCTTACTGGGAGAAGAAGACTGTCAGGGTAAGATCCAGTTTGGCCCTACGGTAAAATGGGGATACTTACCCCAGACTATTCATTTTGACCATCCGGAGCGTAGCTTGTATGATACCATGCTCTATGAGAAAAACCTGACTCCACAGGCTGCACGGGACCGCCTGGGCGCTTTTTTGTTCCAGGGTGAGGATGTGTTCAAAAGTGTAGGAAATCTCTCCGGCGGCGAGCAGTCCCGCTTGCGGCTGTGTATGCTTATGGACGAAAAGATCAACCTGCTGATCCTGGACGAGCCTACCAATCATTTGGACATTGCCTCCCGGGAATGGGTGGAAGCAGCCATCGAGGAGTTTGAGGGCGTATTGCTGTTCGTCTCCCACGACCGCTATTTTATTGAGAAGTTTGCCGAACGGATCTGGCTGTTGGAAGATGGGAAGATCCGGGACTTTAAATGCGCCTATCAAAAATACCGCTCTATTTTGGAACATGAAGCGGCAGCTGCGCCGGTTGTACAGGCAGTGCAGAAGGAAAAAAAGGAAAAGCCCAAGGGCGGCACCAAGGAGCAGGAAAAGCTGGTACGCCGTTTGGAGCGGGAAATAGAAAAGCAGGAGCAGCTAATTGCAGAATTTGACGGCAAGATCGAGGCTGCGGCTGCAGACTATCAGGAACTGACCAAATTGCTCTCCCAAAAGGAAGAGCAGGAAGAAATTCTTATGGATCTGATGTGCCAGTGGGAACAGGCACAGGAATAAAAGGAGTGTTTGAAATGAGCGGATGTAGTGGAAATTGCTCCACTTGCGGCAGCGATTGCGCAGACCGCAAGCAGGAGAGCTTGCTGGCACAGTTAAATCCCAAAGCCAGCGTTAAGAAGGTAATTGCAGTTGTTTCCGGAAAGGGCGGCGTGGGTAAATCCACCGTTACTGCGACCCTGGCAACCGCAATGTCCCGTAAGGGCAAGCGGGTCGGCGTTTTGGATGCAGATATTACCGGCCCTTCTGCACCTACCGCATTTGGTGTAACCGAATGTCAGGGCGCAACCGAGGAAGGCTTGTATCCGGCGCTGACCAAGGGCGGTATTCAGGTGATGTCCATCAACCTGCTGCTGGATAACGATACAGACCCGGTGGTTTGGCGCGGTCCTGTGATCGCAGGTGCTGTGAAGCAGTTCTGGACGGATGTAATTTGGGAAGATGTGGACTATATGTTTGTGGACATGCCTCCCGGTACAGGTGATGTACCGCTGACTGTGTTCCAAAGCTTGCCTGTTGACGGTATTATTATTGTTACCAGCCCCCAGGATTTGGTGTCTATGATTGTTTCCAAGGCTGTGAAGATGGCAAATATGATGCATATTCCTGTCCTTGGCTTTGTAGAGAACTACAGCTATTTGGAGTGCCCGGATTGCGGAAAGAAAATCCAGGTGTTCGGTAAGAGTAAACTGGATCAGGTGGCTGCGGAGTTTGGTCTTTCGGTGCTGGCAAGACTTCCCATCGATCCCAAGGTTGCAGAGTGCTACGATAAGGGTTTGATGGAAATGGTTGATACGGAAAAGGTGGCAGAAGTGATTGCCGCCATCGAAAAAGCATAAAACAAGGGAGCGGACCTGAGGGCCTGCTCCCCGTATTTTTTCAGTGCATAAAATTTCTGTTTATCCACTAGTTCGTAGGGCGGGAGCAAGCCCCCGCCCTACATACCGTCAAGATAAAATTTCAAGAAGAATAGAGGTATCCCGGTTGAGATACCTCCTGATTTCTTATTCAGCAGTGTAGTTGTCGAAATAACCCTGGATATAAACGATGGGTGTACCCTTGTCGCCGGAGCCGGAGGTCAGGTCGCACAAAGAGCCGATCAGGTCAGTCAGACGGCGGGGAGTTGTGCCTTGCGCGGCCATGTTGCCCACCAGGCTGGAGCCGTCCTTCTGTTGGATCTTTTCCTTAATTGCCTTCTGCAGAGCTTCGCCGGAAAGATGGGCAAAATCGTTGTCAGCCAAATATTTCAGCTTCAGCTCGTTGGGTGTGCCCTCCAAGCCTGCAGTGTAAGCAGGGGAAACAACCGGGTCAGCCAGCTCCCAAATCTTACCAACAGGGTCTTTGAAAGCGCCGTCGCCATATACCATGACTTCAATGTGCTTTCCGGTCTTTTCCAGCAGGCTGGACTGGATGTCTTCCACCAGCTTTTGGCAGTCCCGGGGGAACAGCTTGACCTTGTCCTCGGTAGACTTGTTGGAACCCAGCAGGCCGTAGCGGTCATTGTAGCCGCTGCCGTTAATGGGGGCATTCATAATCTCGTCCAAACCGTAAACACACTTTGCACCGGCAATCTTCAGAAGACGCTTGGTGCGCTCGCGGGTGTGAATATCGCAGTTGAGAACATTTTTGGTATAGTTCAAAATAGCACGGGGGTCGTTGGCAAAAACAACCTCAACCTCAGCACCGCACTGGGTAATTAGCTCAGAGTAGTACTCCACATAGTCAACACCGGTAAAGGGGTGCTTAATGTAGCCAAACATTTTGCGATAGTCAGCTTCGGTCAGGATATCCTTAAAAGGATCTACACCATGCTTGTCCAGCAGGTCCCAATCTACCAGATGGTTACCTACCTCGTCAGAAGGATAGCTAAGCATCAGAACGACCTTCTTGCAGCCCTTAGCGATGCCACGAAGACAGATGGAGAAACGGTTACGGCTCAGAATGGGAAAAATAACACCTACAGTTTCACCGCCAAACTTGGCGCGGACATCTGCAGCAATATCATCAACTGTAACATAGTTGCCCTGTGCGCGGGCAACAATGGCCTCGGTCATAGCCACAATATCGTTATTGCGGGGAGACAGACCGTCTTCCTTCATAGCCTCTAATACGGTATTGGTAACGATCTGAACCAGATCATCGCCCTCGCGAATAATCGGAGCGCGCAGGCCCATAGAAACAGTACCTAACATCCGTCCCATAAGAACACTTCCAATCTTAAACAATAAAATTACAAATTGAGCAACATATATCGCCTACAGTATTATAATACAATATAGTGCATTTGTAAAACAAAAATTTTTGGAAAATCAAAAATTTTTGCTGAACTTTCGTTATAAAAGGCGGCTGACCACGAACCACAAAAGGATCAAAAGACCCAGATAAGGCAAATACCCAATGAGTGCAGCCTGTGCAAGACTTAGAACCCCAAAACCAAGGGTTTGGAGCAGGAAAATCAGGCCTGCAAAAACGGCAGCCGTTACCATAGCTTTTGTGATTTGCTTGCCGATCATGTTGGAGAAAAAGAATGTGTAAAGCGCAGAGATCAGGGGATTGGCAATAGCCAGTATTACGCTGATGACCAGTTTTAAAGCGCCCAATAGCAGCAATAACAGCAGAAGACCCACCAAAATAGGTGCAGCATACAACATAACTTCTTCCGGCAACAGCATCATCACCATCCAGTGCAAAGCCAGCGCGATCACAACGGTTAAAAAACGGAAAAAGATCCAGGACAGCAAGCGCTTTCCCTTGGGCAGCCAGCGATCTGCAATGTTCACAAGGAAAGAAAGAATAATGAGACCCAGTGCTTCCTTGCAAATGGCAGAGATACCTGCACCGGTAAAGGAAAAGAGAATCAGCTGATTATCTGCAATGGAAACGAAGGGGAGGGGTGCTGTGTATGCAGATAGCTGTGAGCCGGTACATTCCAGCACGATGGTTAGTATGTATAGGAACAGAATACCCACAACAGAAGAAAGGGTATTGTTCAGCCCGGATTTTTTACCGAAAATAAAGCGGCCGCACAGTGCAAGCACCAAAATGCCCAGCAAAATGGGGGTGCCAATCTGCACAATTGCAGTAATATCCAGTTCTAAATTGCTAAAAAAGTTTTGGATCTTATCCATAGGAACCTCCAAAGGGGGAGAGAATAAAACAGCCGCCAGTATATTTACCGGCGGCTGCTCTTTTTGTGTAGGGAAGTAAAATTACTTCATCTCTGCGTCGGCGCCAGCTTCCTTCAGCTCTGCGACCATCTTCTCTGCGTCTTCCTTGGAAACAGCTTCCTTCAGGGTCTTGGGGCAGTTGTCAACCAGATCCTTAGCGTCCTTCAGGCCCAGGCCGGTAGCAGCACGGACAACCTTGATGACGTTCAGCTTGGAAGCGCCAGCGGACTTCAGGATAACGTCGAACTCGGTCTTCTCCTCAACCTCAGCAGCAACAGCGACAGCGGGGCCGGCAACAGCAGCAGCAGCGGCGGAAACACCGAAAACTTCCTCCAGAGTGTGAACCAGCTCGGACAGCTCCAGAACGGTCAAACCCTTAACTTCCTCAACGAGAGCAGTGACTTTTTCACTAGCCATTGTAATATCCTCCTAAAATGTTAATGTTTGTGTTTGTTGTTTATGTGTGATTAAGCTTCAGCATTCTCAGCGGGAGCTTCGGCTGCGGGAGCCTCGGCCTCAGCTGCAGGAGCCTCAGCGGGTGCTGCTTCTTCAGCAACGGGAGCTGCTTCTTCAGCAGCGGGAGCGGGCATAGCGCCGCCTTCTTCCACCTTGATACGGATCTGATCCAGGACGAATGCCAGGGAAGAGATCGGCGCAAGGAAGGTACCCAGAACCTGGGCAACCAGAGCATTCTTGCTGGGCAGTTCGCTGAAACCAGTCAGCTGTGCTGCACTCAGAACAGAACCCTCAACGATGCCGCCCTTGATGGACAGAGCGAGCTTGTTCTTCTTTGCATACTCGGCAAAGATACGAGCAGGAGCGATGGGGTCGCCAGTGGTAGAAGCCATAGCGGTTGTACCGTTGAGAACCTCGTCGAAGTCGTAGCCTGCATTCTTTGCAGCAAAACGAGTCAGAGTGTTCTTAACAACGGAGTATTCCACGCCAGCATCACGGAACTGGTTACGCAGTTCAGCATCCTGTGCAACGGTGATACCCTTGTAATCAACAAAAACCACGGAAGAAGCTTCCTGGATCTTGCCGGTCAGAGCTTCGACCACTGCCTTCTTGCTTTCAAGAACCTTTGCGTTGGGCATGTGTTTCACCTCCGAAAAAATAAAGTGTCTTCCTGCCAACAGACAGAAAGACACGCAGAAAACTTATCAGCGCACCTCGGCAGGACTTACGGCTTACGCCACCTGCTGTCTCTGGCAAC
>JAZRNS010000132.1:0-3255 GCA_045648245.1 Faecousia sp.
CGCACAAACACAGACGGTACTGCAAATAAAAGAATATCCTTCTCACGGCAAGCAGCTTCGATATCTTTTGTAAAGACGATTTCCTCCGGGATTGTCATCCCGGGTAGATTGGGATGGATACGGGTCTGGGAAAGGTTATCCACTTCTTCTGCAAGGGCCGACCAAACCGCCACCTCATGTCCGCTATTGCTGAGCATTCTTGCCAGGGCAATGCCCCAAGTACCTGCGCCAAGAACTCCTATCTTACTACACATTTGCGTTCTCCTTATCAATAAGTGGAAATTATTCCACAATATATGCTGCTGTGATTTCTCCGTAATAGGCCCTATGGTAATCGCCCTCACCCACTGTGCCCTTACCATAGAAGCGGGCATCACAGGCTGGATCGATCGCCTTAGGATCCTGATCCTGACGGTAGATTACCTTACACTCCAAGGTCAAAGGAAGTTCCCGAATTGCCGGCACGCTGACTGTCAGAGGTTCTTCCAGTGTCAGGCCCAATTCCTGGATTTTATCCATATCTCTGCCGGATTTTGTGCCGCAAACACCTAAGATAGATTTATCGTAATCTCCCCAAGGAATGTTCACTGTAAATTCCGGGTTCTTTTCCAGCATTTCTTTGGTAAGACGGCTCTCCCGGACAAAAACGGTACAGATCGGTCTTTTCCACTCAACGCCCAGTGTTCCCCAGCCGATGGTCATGGTATTAACCTTGCCGTCAGCCTTGGTGGTCAGCAATACACCGCCATTTAATATCTCCAAGATATGGGGAGCATATTCCCATACATTGATCTCCTTTTTCATTGTCAGACCTCCCTTTTATAATACTACTATCATACTCCTGAACAGTCCGGTTTGCAAGGGTGTTTTGACGAATTTCCAAAACAAAAGTGCAATAACAGCCCGGTACAGTTGAAGTGTACCGGGCTATTTGTTATCATTCTCCCATATCTACAAAAGCAACTGTTTCCAATCGCTCCACTGCCTCCGGGCGGTGGGTAACCAGAATTGCCTGCTTCCCGAGCTTGTGCAAGTTCTGCAGCACACGGTCCTCTGTCATGGCATCCAGCGCAGAGGTGCACTCGTCCAACAGGAAAATAGGCCGCTGCATCAGCACCGCTCTGGCTATCGCCAATCGCTGGAGCTGACCTTTGGAGAGTCCTGCATTGTTTTCACGGATTTGGGTCTCCAACTGATAGGTTTGCTCCCAAATATAGTCCGCCTCCGCTACAGAAATTACATGCTTAAGCATCTTCTCGTCTGCCTCCGGGGCAACCAATTGCAAATTCTCCCGTACCGTTCCGGACAGGAGTGCAAAATCCTGAGGCACATAAGCAAACAGGTGTCGGGTTTCCTTGCCGCAGAGAATTTCTCCCTGGTCGGTTTCCAGATAAATACGGCCCGCCTGGGGCTTATACAAGCCCAGCATCAATTTGAACAGGGTGGTTTTTCCCCTTCCGGAAATTCCGGTAAGGCATGCCCAGTTTTCCAGAGGAAAGCGCTTGCTAAAGTTGTCTACCACAGGTGCAACATCCGTGGGATAACGGAAGGTTACATTCTCAAAAACAACACTATGGATTTTAGTAGGATTTTGAAGCTGTGCAGGTGCTTCTGGCTCCCCTTCCAGCATATCTGTCAAACGCGTTGCCGCCACCTCAATGCCCGTAAGCTTTGAGAACTGGCCGGATAAACCAATTGCCGGTGCGCGGAACTGATTTACCAGCGACTGCATAGCCGTTAGGGAACCATAACTCAACAATCCCACAGCTACCTGTGCAGCCCCCCACACTAACAGCGCACCCATAGCCACCTGAGAAAATGTTTGAATCACCATATTGGATGTGGTTGTCCATCTTCTACGCCTTGATTTTGCCCGCAGATCCATCTTCAGTTTTTTACCGAAGCGAACCAAGATCCGCTCTTCTGTTTGGATACTCTTAATCAGTTCCAGCTGGTGCAGATTCTCCTGCATTTGGGCCATGACCTGATCCTCTGTTTCCCGAACCGCTTTATATCTGCGCTTGGAAATAGGGCGTATCATGATGGCCGCAACCGCCAGTAAGGCACCTGCACCAATCAAGATTGGTCCAATAGGCGGATAAATTACCATGACAGCTACAAAAGCACCCACTAAGCGAACAGCCTGTCCGGCCAATGTTGGCAAGGAATATACGATGCCATCACTGATAATACGTACATCCTCCATACCGCGGCTCAGCAGTTCTCCGCTGTGATATGCCTGCAGCCGTGTATCTTCACTATGAACAACCGATGTCAGCAGATCCTTACGCATTTTAGCCATGCAATGGTCCATAGTCCTTCCAGAAAACCAGGTTCGCATGCAGTGAACTATCAAAATAGCTCCCACAACCGCAGCCAGCATCATCACCCAAAAAACAAACCGTCCGTCTTTGTTTACCGCTGAGTCGATCACATATTTTGTTACCATGGAGAACCCAACCTGGACACTGGACTGCATAATTGCCAGCACAATCAGCAGGATCTCCCAACCGATAAAGGGACGAAGCATTTTCGCAAATGCTCCCCATCTCTTCTTCATAGTAAAATTCCTTCCTTTTGTATTAACCGAAAAGGGAAAGCGTGCTGCATGATTGTAGCACGCTTATATTTACCGCCTCGTTATGAATTTCAGCACCAGCTTTGTGCGGTACTTCAAACAACCCTTGCATCGGTGTATGAACCGGCGCAACTGTCTACTGTGATACCAAACCCGGCAATAGATCTTATAGCCAAGTTCGTCAACACTGTGGTATTTCTCACCCCGGTAAAAAGCAGTAACCAAGCCGATCATCTGATCGTGCTTTAAGCCAGGCTCTTTATCAAACTGATTGTCCCCTAAGCAGGTATATGTATCCCCCACTTCTACCACGCGGTGTAAAACATATTTCCCGTTTTCCCTCTGGTACAGGGGAAGGTCATATCTTTTCAACCGTTCCGGCAAAGCAGACAGCACAACACTGTCCACGCCTTGTCTTAGCATAGGCAGCATGCTAATGCCTCTAGGCATAAAACGCACAGTTTGTCCCTTTTCCAGGCGTTCCCGAAACAGAGGCATCAGTTGCTCCATGCGCACATCTTTTTCAACAATGGGATCCATATATTTCCTGCTCCCTGATTTTAATTTTTTCCGTTTAGTATTTGATCCAGATCGATCACACCGTCTTCTCCAATTTCAATCTGAATTTTATTCTCTTCGTATTCCTTCTTCGCTGCTGTACGCCACTTCTTAAACTC
>JAZRNS010000133.1:0-23606 GCA_045648245.1 Faecousia sp.
TCAGCCAAGGGCTTTTTCATTTGGTCGGCAGCTAAGTGGATCAGCAGGTCGGAAACCATCAAAATGGGGTCGTTGTCGTCCTCACCGATGGTAATGGTTACGGTTGTGCCGTCCTTACGGCAGACAACACCGTGGAGCGCCAGCGGCACAGTGGGCCACTGATACTTCTTAATGCCGCCATAGTAGTGGGTTTTGAAGTAAGCAATTTCGGAATCCTCGTAAAGGGGGCTGGGTTTTAAGTCCATGCGGGGAGAATCCACATGGGCAGCGCAAATGTTTGCACCCTTTGCAAGGCTTTCTGAACCAATAACTGCCAGGATGATGCTTTTTTTTCGGTTGTTCATATAGATCTTATCACCGGGCTTTACATCAATACCGGGGGTCAGAGGACGGAAGCCGTTCTTTTCTGCCTCGGCCACTGCCCAGGCGGTGGCTTCCCGCTCAGTTTTGCAGGCATCCATAAAAGCGGCGTAGCGAGCGCAGTATGCATTCATTTCAGCGCGCTGCTGGGCGGTTAAAGTGGTATATCCGTTTTTGGGAGCGGACAGTAAACGCTCACGCAATTCTTCGTTTGTCATAGTCAAAAACTCCTTTCAAGTTCTCTCTTTTATTATACCTAACTGGTGCAAAAACGCAAGGCATTTATTCTGGAAATCCACTTGTGTGCCATTGTTTTCCAGCACATAGTCGCATTGTTTGGAAAACACTTCCTGGCTTTTTTGTGCACTGATTCGCAATCGTGCATATTCTTCAGAAATATGATCCCGCGTCATCAAGCGGGAAATGCGTACTTCTTCAGGTGCTGTAACTGCAACGGTTACATCACACAGCTTTGCAAGACCGCCCTCAAACAAACCGATGGCATCGATTGCAGTCAAAGCTGCCGGCTTTTCCAGCAAGGAGAGGACCTTTTTGTAAACGGCCTGATGGGTGATGCGGTTGAGATCCTGCAGTGCTTCAGGGTCTGCAAAGACAATAGCGCCCAGTGCCTTGCGGTCTAACACACCTGCATGCACAGTTCCGGGAAAACGCTCCGCAATGGAGCAAAGCAAGGCCTTGTCGGCCTTTAGAAGGTCATGATAAATCAAATCACAGTCCAGCACCTTGCCGCCTTGAGAATGGATCAGATTCAAAAGGCTGGTCTTACCACTGCCTGTACCGCCGGTAATACCAATAATCATAAGGCTTCCTCCGCATCGATGATGTGGAATGCTGCGGCTTTATTTAGACGGTTTTGAATGGCATAGGCAATACCACCGCCAACGGGACAACGGGCATAGACTCTATGGATCGAAGGATCGTCCAGCTCACGCAGTGCGGCAAACAGACCAGCGGACAAAGACTCGATATCTGCTTCAGCGCCATAGGACAAAGGATTGCAGCTTTGATAAAGGGGCAGTTCTTCGTCAAAGCACAACACCCGATCGCCGGATTGATAGTGGGCGCGAATATAATTAGCCGCCTTTTCCCGACTTCCGGATACGATCACGACCTGACAGTCCGGGGCGTAGTGGCGGTATTTCATACCTGGCGCTTTTACCACAGCATCCTTGTCGATTTGTGCGGTAACGGCCTTGTCTACTACCAAATCACCCAGCACTTCCAAAAGCTGTTCCGGGGTGATGCCGCCGGGGCGTAAAAGTCGGGGGTGTTCTTCTGTTAAGTCCACAATGGTGGATTCTACACCCACACGGCACGGACCGCCGTCCACAATCAGAGGAATTTTACCGTCGTGATCGTGGAGAACATGCTCTGCGGTGGTGGGGGAGGGCTTGCCGGAAAGGTTGGCAGAGGGTGCGGCGATAGGTACGCCGGACAGGGAAATGATCTTTCGGGTAACAGCATTATCAGGGCAACGCACAGCCACCGTAGGCAGACCGGCTGTGGTGCATTTGGGTACACAGCTTTTGGCAGGCAGGACTATAGTCAGGGGACCGGGCCAAAAATGCTCTGCCAAAGTGTAGGCCTGGGGGGGAATGTTGCAGCAAAGCGATTCGATCTGCTCCGGACCGCTGATGTGCAAAATCAGGGGGTTGTCCTGAGGTCGGCCCTTGACCTGAAAGATCTTGGCAACTGCATCCGGATTTAACCCGTCAGCACCCAAACCGTAAACAGTTTCTGTGGGAATGGCAACCAGTTGCCCGGCTTTTATCAGTTGTGCGGCAGCTTCTGCAGCTTGTGGCGCATCTGCCGGTAAAAGAAGGGTTTTCATAGTGTTTCTCCTAAAAGGACAGTTGGAATAAATGGGCAGATGCGTTTGCATCTGCCCATTGTTGCGCTGTGTAATTAGACAGTGGGCTGGTTTGCAGCGTTGATGATCTGTACGAACTTCTCGGGAACCAAAGATGCACCGCCGATCAGGCCGCCATCGATGTCAGGCTGAGCCAGCAGCTCATATGCGTTCTTTTCGTTCATGGAACCGCCGTACAGAATGGAAATTGCACGGGAGTGCTTGGAGGAGTAGAGCTTACGCACGATAGAACGAATATGCTCACAAACCTCCTCAGCCTGCTCGGGAGTAGCGGTCAGGCCGGTTCCGATAGCCCAAATGGGCTCATAGGCAATAATAACCTTACGGATCTTATCTTCGGGAACATTACGCAGAGCCAGCTTGATCTGCATGGAGATCCATTCAAAGGTGATATTTGCTTCTCTCTGCTCCAGACTCTCGCCGCAGCAGACAATAGGAATCAGACCGGCATCCAGAGCAGCCAGCAGCTTTGCGTTGATATCTGCATCGGTCTCGCCCATAGCACGGCGCTCAGAGTGGCCGATGATTACATACTTACAGCCGGTCTCTGCCAGCATATCTACAGCAATTTCACCTGTGTATGCACCGCTGGGATTGGCGTTGCAGTTCTGTGCGCCGATACCAACGCGGGTCTCGCGCATAACACGCATAGCTGCTGGAATGCAGACAGCGGGAACGCACAATGCGATATCACACCAACGGCCCTTGGGGATCATACCCTTGATCTGTGTCATCAGATCCTTGGTCTGGCAAGGGGTCTTGTTCATTTTCCAGTTACCGGCAATAACGGTCTTACGATATTTTCTGTTCATTACAATTCTCCTAATTTATGAATACATCCCAAAAGGATGCGAAATTTCGAATTTATGGGTGGGCGGGGAAGGACCCCGCCCTGTATGTTACGGTGTTAATTACTTATCCTGCAGGCAGGCGATACCGGGAAGCTCCAAGCCTTCCAGGAATTCCAGGGAAGCACCGCCACCGGTGGAGATGTGGGTGATCTTATCCGCAAAGCCCAGCTGCTCGCAAGCAGCAGCGCTGTCGCCACCGCCAACGATGGTTACAGCATCAGAATCGGCCAAAGCCTGTGCAACAGCAATGGTGCCCTTTGCCAAAGTGGGGTTCTCAAATACGCCCATAGGTCCGTTCCAAACAACGGTCTTAGCTGCCTTGGCAGCTGCAGCAAATTCGGCGCAAGCCTTGGGACCAATGTCCAGACCCATCTGGTCAGCGGGGATTGCGGTGCAGTCAACATAGACAGCGGGGATCTGTGCGTCGATGGGAGAGGGGAAGGCATCGGCGATAGCGGTGTCAACAGGCAGCAGCAGCTTGACGCCCTTTGCCTCAGCCTTTGCCATCATGTCCTTGCAGTAGTCGAGCTTTTCGTTGTCAACCAGGCTCTTACCAACGGTGTAGCCCTGTGCAGCCAGGAAGGTGTAAGCCATACCGCCGCCAATGATCAGGGTGTCCACCTTCTCAAGCAGGTTGTTGATAACATTGAGCTTATCAGAAACCTTAGCACCGCCCAAAATTGCCACAAAGGGACGCTCGGGATTAGCCAGAGCCTTACCCATGATTGAGACTTCCTTCTGAACCAGGTACCCGGAAACTGCACTCAGGTAATCTGCCACGCCGGTGGTGGAGGAGTGGGCGCGGTGTGCAGCACCGAAAGCGTCGTTTACAAATACATCGGCCAGATCTGCCAGCTCCTTGGAAAACTCGGGGTCATTCTTGGTCTCACCCTTAATAAAACGGGTGTTCTCCAGCAGCATCACATCGCCGTTCTTAAGGGCAGCAGCCTTTGCTTTGGAATCTTCACCGGCTACATCAGCGGCCATGATAACTTCCTTGCCCAGTAGCTGGCTCAGGCGGTCAGCCACGATCTTCAGGGACAGTTCGGGTTTCCACTCACCCTTGGGCTTGCCCATGTGGGAGCAGAGAATGACCTTTGCACCCTTGCCGATCAGGTACTCGATGGTAGGCAGAGCGGCTACGATACGCTTGTCAGAAGTGATCTTGCCGTCCTTGGTAGGGACATTGAAATCACAGCGGCACAAAACGCGCTTGCCGGTTACTTCAATATCTTCGATAGACTTTTTGTTGTAGTTCATTGCTATTTCCTCCATTATTGGTTATTTACTTTGTCATTTTTCCGTGATCCAGCAGGCCAGGGAAGTCAAGCTGACGCAGTGCTTCATAGACGGTGATGGCGACGCTGTTGCTCAAATTCAAGCTCCGTGCCGCTTCGTGCATTGGCAGGCGAATACAGCTTTCCCGGTTCGCCTCCAAAAAGTCCTCGGGCAGACCTTTTGTTTCTTTGCCGAAGAATAAGTAGCAGCCGTCTTCAAAGGCAGCCTGTGCGTAGCTTTTTGGTGCTTTTGTGGAAAGACACCACATTTGCTTCACATCGTTTTTTTGGAAGAAGTCCTGAAGGTTTGCATATTCCCGCACATCTACTAAATGCCAGTAATCCAAACCTGCCCGCTTTACGGCTTTTTCTGAGATTTCAAAGCCCAAAGGGTGAATCAGGTGCAGCGTGGCGCCGGTAGCAGCGCAGGTGCGGGCAATATTGCCGCAGTTTTGGGGAATTTCAGGCTCTAC
This sequence comes from Faecousia sp., assembly GCA_045648245.1. Taxonomy (GTDB): domain Bacteria; phylum Bacillota; class Clostridia; order Oscillospirales; family Oscillospiraceae; genus Faecousia. The sequence continues at coordinate 4,853 of JAZRNS010000133.1, forward strand.
CAGTACGATGTTCAGCATTTTTCTTCACCTCGACGCCTAATCGTGAAAATCTTACCGAAATATTGTAAGCCAAAACCAATGGAAAATCAACCCAAAGAACGCAAAAAACACAACTTTTCATAGTATATACATAAAAAAATAAAAGCAGGTGGCAAATTTGTGAAATTTGTAGACGCGATAACTACCTCTATTTGAAAATTACGCCATATTATGACAAAAAAGAAAGGGTTTGCATAAGATGCAGTGGGAGGTGAAAATATGTCTGTAGTGAATTGTGGGTGCAGAAGAGACTGTGTGGTCATCGGTGCGGTGGCAAGTGCTATCATCGGTGTGCTGGCAGCGTTTCTGCAGATTACCGGTGTCATCACCGTTACCCCGGCATTTTTGTGGGTAACATTGGGCATTGCGGTGGTGTATTTGGCTGTGCTGGCAGGAGCGGCGGTTTTGTCCAGACGGACAGAACGGTGCTACTGCGTTTGCCGGGCGCTGAACGCACTGCTGTTGGCCATTTTGGGAACGGCACTGTTTTCCGTTGTGCTGCTGGCTGTGGGGATCGTGGCAACCAGCGTTGTCAGTGCGATCCTGGTAGGACTGCTACTGTTTTTTACAGCCCTGATTCTCACCAGCACTGCCTGCTTAGTCAGGTGCTTGACTGACTGCGGCGACTGATCCCATAAACGAATGAGAAAAGGGGCTGCTTAGGTGTACCTAAGAAGCCCCTTTATTTATCCATGGGTAGTAGCAACTGTTTCCTTTTTGCTTAACAGTTTCTTTGCCAACAGATAGACGCCATAGGATAGCGCAACGAACAGGAAGTTCAAAGCAGAAACAATCAGAATATACAAAAGCTTGGCAGGCACAGCACCGAGCACAGCTTCTACATTCAGTCGCACAGTTTCCAACAGGGGAATGTTGCAGGAATAGAAATTGGCGTAATTGGTTTTTAACAGGTGCGCCATAGAGGCAGACACGGTACAAAAACCGGCGATGAACCACATGGAATATTTCAGTTCTCCTTTTTTTTCGGGAGTGTGCAGATTCAAAAACAGAATCAAAAGGAAGGATAGCATGACCACATTGTGAAACGAAACGGTGTGGAAATCCATATAGTCCCGGAAATAATTTTCGATGTTTCCGGCACTGTAGATCAGATTGGGATAAATGAGCATCAGCAGGAAAAGGGCAGCAGAAATAGCTGCGGTGATCGAGCGCACAGCCTGCCGATGCTTACCTTTATAAAGGGCCGTTAGGGGCATCATGAAAATGAATAAGGAACAGAAATGGAACGGCAGGTGGTACAGATCGTAACCCTTCAGCAGGGAAATGAGCTGCTTACCAAATTCCAATAAAAGAATGATACAGGCCAAAACCTGATAGGGGATCATGCGAACAGCATATGTTTTTTTACCCAGCGCAAGACGCAGAATCGCCGACAGAAGAAACATGACGATCAGTGTGGGGATCAATGTCTTGGCATGTGGTTTTGTCCACAGTTCCATAATAGCCCTCCTGAATGTATTGGATGAAATTAGTGTACCACAGCCGACAGAAAATGGCAAGATTTTTACGAGCTAAAAACCAAAACAAATAGGGTTAGAATAATTAGGAAAAGGAAGTTAAAAGCTGAGAACAGAAGTACATAATAGCGGGTTTTGTTCTTGTTCTGCTTGGTGTACTCCCGGAAGGTGATAAGACTGGCAAGAGAGGCGATCAGCGTACCTACACCACCGATGTTTACGCCCAGCAAAAGCTCTTTGTAGTTATCTGTGAACTGGGATAGAAGTATGGCAGAGGGAACGTTGCTGATGACCTGACAGGACAGCACGGCAATCACCAAGGTGCTTTTTTCCAGCAGCATGGAAAATAGATTCCGCACAGCATCGATGCGCGCCATATTGCCGGAGAAGACGAAGAAAAATACAAAGGTCAGCAGCAGTGGATAGTCTACCATTTTCAGCGCTTTTCGGTCCAGAAACAGTAATACGATGGGAATAACAATCAGTCCGATCCAGTAGGGAATGCTTCGGAAAACAATGGCAATGGAGAGTGCAAATAAAAGCAGATACACCACAGTTTTTCCTATAGGCAGGCTGACCTGCTCATCTTTCAGATCCAGCGGCTCGGGTTTGACAAAAACGATGCAGCATAGCGTGATCAATACCACAGATAGCAGGAAGGGCGGTGTCATAATGGCTACAAATTCCCCGGTGGAAATGTGGAATTTGGTGTATAAGTACAGGTTCTGAGGGTTGCCAAAGGGCGTGAGCATGCCGCCTAAGTTTGCGGCAATATTTTGCATAATAAAGGTAAAGGCCATGTATTTGTTCTTGCCGGTGGAGGTGAGAACAAACAGCCCCAGCGGCAAAAATGTGAGCAGCGCCATGTCGTTGGCGATGAGCATAGAGCCGATGAAGGTGATATACACCAGCGCCAGAACACTCATTCTTGCATTGCGGAAAACCTGAATGATCTTTTTTGCAATTAGATAGAAAAACCGAATATTTTTCAGGGCGCAAACCACAGCCAGCACACAGAACAGGCAGGTCAAAGTTTTTACATCAAAATAATCCCAATAGGCCCCATCCGGCGGAATCACAAAGCAGGTGATCAGCGCCGCAAGAAATGCAACAATCATGACCACATTTTTTTTGACAAAACCGGTAATGCCAAAGGATAAATGCAGCTTATCCATATATGCCTGTCCTTTCTGAAAATCGAATTTATTATTTTATCATTTCTATATAGGGCAAAACAGAGAAGCCGCACTTTTCATAGAGCCGAATGGCGCGGTGGTTCTCTTCCTCCACCTCCAAGCGAAGAAGGCAATCGGTATACTTTTCAGTCAGGAAAGCAAAGAAACACTTTCCTATGCCCATACCCCGATAGGCGTCTTTCAAATAGAGGTCTTCGATCCAAATGCAAGGCTTGCCAAATTCGGTGGAATAGCTTTTGGCGATCATGGCATAGCCCAAAACCTCGCCGCTTTGCTCAATCATATACCCTTCTGCATAGGGATTGTCGCTCACGCAGGCGTCAATGTCGTTGGAAAAAATCTCTGCCGAGCCGTTGGTATGCACCGCCGGAGAGGCATAAAAAACCTCCATCATTTCCATTACGCAGGATTTGTCCTCCGGTCGCATCAATCGAATGGTGTTGTTCATTTTGGGTTCTCCGATCAATATAGTGGATGTAAAATGATGATACAACAAAACGGGCGGTTTTGCAATGAGATTGTATAAATTGAACGAGGTTTCGCATATTTGGTGCGAAACCTCGTTTTGTCATTCTGAAAACAGGTGATTTACCAGCTTGGTTGCCAGGATGATGATGCCGATCACCACAAAAATCACCAACATGCCCACACCCATGTGTTTGAGATTTTTCACAAAAGCTAAGGGATTAAACTCCAAATTGGAAACAGTACTTGTTAAAAAGATCATCTGCTTAACCTCCCATGAGTTTTGCGGCAATATTTAGAATAATGCCACCTGCGATAACTGAGGCGATCTGACCGGAAACATTCACACCGATGGAGTGCATCAGCAGGAAATTCTGGGGATCTTCTTCCTGTGCTATTTTGTGAACAATACGACCGGACATGGGGAATGCGGAGATACCGGCAGCACCGATCATAGGATTGACTTTATTCTTCGTAAACAGATTCAGGAACTTGGCAAACAGCACGCCGCCTGCGGTATCTACGATAAAGGCGATCAGACCCAGGCCCATGATCAGCAGTGTATCCAACTGCAGGAATTTGTCTGCTGTCATATTAAAGGCAACAGAAATGCCGAGGAAGATGGTAATCAGGTTTGCAAGTACATTCTGAGCGGTGGAAGACAGGCTTTCCAGTACACCGCACTCCCGGATCAAATTGCCGAGCATCAGGAAACCGATCAATGCCGTTGCCTGAGGAATGATCGCAGAAGCCACAACGGTGATAATAATGGGGAAGAAGATCCGGGTCTTCTTGGATACAGATTTTTGCTCGTAGGGCATTCGGATCATGCGTTCTTTCTTGGTGGTCAGCAGCTTGATAACCGGTGGCTGTATAACCGGAACCAACGCCATGTAGGAATAGGCCGCCACAGTAATGGCACCTACATAGGAAGAACCCAACTTATTTGCAACAGCAATAGAGGTGGGGCCGTCAGCGGCGCCAATAATGGCAATGGAGAAGAAGTCCCGGAAATCAGGGAAGAACATACTTGCCATGCACAGCGTAAAGAAAATACCGAATTGTGCCGCAGCACCAAAAAGCATCAGCTTGGGATTGGTCAGCAGCGGACCAAAGTCGATCATAGCACCGATGCCGATGAACAGCAGCAAGGGGAAAAGCTCATTTGCAATACCTGCATGGTAAAGCTCTTGAATAGGGCCAACCAAAGCGTCGGAAAATGGAATATTTACAAGAATTGTGCCGAAACCCATAGGTAGCAGAAGGCTGGGTTCCATCTCCTTGGCAATTGCCAGGTACACCAGCAGGCAGCCGATGCCGATCATAATGAGGTCATACCGATCGAATGCCAATAAGTTATGGTATAAAATCTCCATATAACCCTCCTTATTTGATGAGTACCAGCGGTGCACCGGTTTCTACAGTAGCACCCTTTTCTACAAACACCTGGGCTACAGTACCGCTGCAGGGAGCCATGATCTCATTTTCCATCTTCATAGCTTCCAAAATCACCAGCACCTCGCCTTCTTTAACCGCCTGTCCGGATACAACATTTACTTTCAAAATGTTGCCGGGCATGGGTGCGTCAACCGAGTTTCCCTCACCGGCAACAGCGGCAGCGGGTGCAGCCGCAACGGGCAAAGGCTCTGGGACAGCGGGTGCAGCTACCGGAGCAGGCGAATAGGAATTAAATTCCGTCATCATCATAGGCGCGGCCAGCTCCACTTCTACCTCGTAGGTGCGACCGTTCAATGTCAACGCGTATTTCATGTTATTTGACCTCCTTAATGGAAATAAAACGCAATTGGTTCAGTGGTTTGCCCATTTTATTTGCAACGATCGCCATCAGCATGGCGGCTGTTTTTGGTGGAACGTCGTGGAGCTTTACTTCACCGGCAGAACCGGGGGCAACTGGTTTTTGTACTGTTTCCTCTGCAATGGGTACGATTTCCACAATATTCTTCTTGTTCTTGGATATCTGTTTCCGGATTGCCAGAATGGCCACAATAACGGCAAGAGCCAGCACCATGGCCAGCGCCACATAGTCAGGCTGGGCATTTTGTGTTGCGGTAAGTATTTGCATAGAATTTCTCCTTTCTGATTTTACACGCCAAACATAAGCAACAAATTGATATAGGCCGGGATAAATTCCACATAGGGCCAGTGTTTACTGAACGCCAGTATCAAAATATAGCTTGCTGCAAAATTGCAATAGCAATATACATTATATAATAATTTTTAAACGGATTCGCATTCCTTGTCGTCGCCCACAGGATTACAAATACTGTAGCCCACATTCACAACATGGTCCGCTACGCGCTCCAGTCCCGCAACGGTAGATGTATAATAAGGACTGACTTCCAGGGAGCAACTGCCCTCTGACAGCCGGGCAAAATGCTTGGCGTTGAAAGTGCGCTTCATTTCATCGGTTTGCTGTTCCAGCTTTCCCAGGGTCGGCAAGTGGTTGGTATCTTTTGTGTTAAATGCATCGGTTGCGGTGGCAACCATTTGAAGAACAACATCAAACATCTGCCGGATATCAGAAATGGCGGTTTGGGAGAAGCGCAGGTTCTTTTTTTGCATTTGCTGGCCGATCTCATGGAAATTTTCTGCATGGTCGCCCACACGCTCCAAGTCATTCAGCACATGGAAATAAGAACCGATTTCCTGTTCGTCCCGTGCATCCACACAAGAAGACAGTTTGATCAAAAAACGGGTCAGTGCGCTATTGGTAAAGTCGATGATTTCTTCGTTTTCTGCAATTATCTGGGAATTTTCCTCAGGATTGCCGTCTATGGATACCAAGGAAAACCGGATGTTTGCCTTTACCAAAAACAGCATGTAATTGATTTCCTTTTTCACCTGCATCAGTGCCACCGATGGCATTGTCAGCAGGCGTTCATCCACATATTTCAGGCTGCGGATCACTTCTGCTTGTTTTCTGTCCTTGATTATCCAGTTAGCATACCCCACAAGCTGTCTTACAAACGGCAGCAACAGACATGTGGTTGTTACATTAAAGATCACATGGAAGACAGATACCCGCATTTGCAAAGACATGGTATCCTCGCCGGGGAACAGGGAAGTTAAAAGGCGGATCGTTGGATTTCTGAAGATCCAAACGATTGCCGTAAAGAACAAGGTGCCGATCACATTGAATGTGAAATGGATCAATGCCACGCGTTTAGCGTTTGCGCTTGCGCCAACCGATGCCAAAAGTGCAGTAACGCAAGTGCCGATGTTAGCGCCAAGCACGATGAACAGCGCCAAATCCAGAGGCAGCACGCCGGATCCTACCATCGTGATCACAACACCGGTGGCTGCGGAGGAACTTTGGATCAGGGCGGTGAAGATCACACCTACCAGAATTAGCAGCAATGGGAAATCGATCATGCTAAAAATATTTTGGAACAGAGATTCCACCAAGGGATTTCCAAAGGCCTGCTCACTGCTCATCACATTTAGACCTACAAAGATAAGACCTAAACCGCTGCACAGAAGACCGGCAATCTTGATTTTTTCCTTTTGAAAAAAGCCCATCATAACGCCTGCAAAAGCAAGCAGGTACATCAGCATATTGAAATAATCGTTCTTCAGTGCAACCAGCACACCGGTTATGGTGGTACCAATGTTTGCGCCCATGATAATCGGTGTGGCCTGCATAAGGGTCATAACACCTGCATTTACCAAGCCGATCACCATGACCGATGTTGCAGAGGAACTTTGGATAATTGCCGTAACACTGGCGCCGATACCCACACCGGAGATGCGGTTGTTGCTGATTCGGCCCAGCATTTTCTTCATGCCTTCACCGGCACTTTTCTCCAAAGCGTCACTCATAAAGTTCATACCGACGATGAAAACACCCACGCCGGCAAGCAGCCAAATCAAGCTTTGAATTAACTGCATAACCTCTACTGAAGTTAACATATTCGTTCTCCTTTCACACAAGGCTTGGAATCGAAACCCATCCCACCCCATTTTAGATGATTATACCACCCCTCGGGTTAAGAGACGGCAAATAGTAAAACGGCATTGTGTGCCGTAACACACAATGCCGTTTGGGTCATTCATTCAGACGATAGCCTACACCAAGCTCGTTGGTAATGTAATTTTGCTCGCCTTCGCCGGGTTTATCTCCAATCTTCCGGCGGATATTTGCCATATTTACCTGCAGCTTTTTGATGCTTCCTTCCTGTGCATAGTCGCCCCAAATTGCTTTAATGATCGCCGCATAGGTCATCATTTTACCACAGTTTTCGGAAAGAAAGGCCACGATGTTATACTCAGTCTGCGTAAGCTTAATGGCTTCTTCCTTCACAAATACCTGCCGGGCATCATAATCGATACTTAGCTCTTTCAGCTGGAATTTGCCGCCGGGGAGCCGGCCTGCTTCTGCGCTGAAACGATTATTCCGTAGGATTGCACGCACGCGGGCAAGCAGTTCTCCGGAACTAAAGGGTTTCGTAACATAATCATTTGCGCCGCTGTCCAGCGCCAGGATCTTATCTGCTTCGTTTGCGCGAGCAGACAAAACAATAATGGGCGTCAGGGAATTCTTCCGCACAAAATGCACCAGGTTCATTCCGTCCATATCCGGAAGGCCCAAATCCAAAATGATCAAATCCGGAAGATAGGATGCGTACAAGGTTTTGGCATCCGCACATGACCCGGCTACAATGGCTTGGTAACCGGCGGTGTCCAGCATAGTTGCGACGAGGTTGCGGATATTGGACTCATCTTCTACCAGAAGAATTACATACTTATTCTGCTTCATTGCTGATTGCTTCCGTGTCCAAAGCGAACCGGAATACGGCACCCCCTGCCTTGGCGTTTTCTGCCTTGATACTGCCCCCATGGGCTTTGATGATGGTCGCGCATACGGACAGACCGATTCCTGCATTTTTCTTTTGGCTGTCTGCCAGTGTGTGTTCTGCGGTATAGTACCCGGTAAACAGAGTGTCGATCCGCTTGGGGTCGATGCCACAACCATTGTCGACAATTTCAAAGATCGCCGTAGTGCCAAGGGTAAAGACCCGCAATGTCAGGGAGGTCATCCCGTGGGCATGCTGAACTGCATTTTCCAAAATATTTACGATAACCTGCTCAATCAGGATTGCATCCATGGGAATCATAACAACATCGTCCGGTAGTTCTAAGTCCACCTTTTGCAGCGGATATCGCTTTTTGAACTTCAAAATAACGGAGTCGATCAGTTCGTCCAGTATTGTGGGAGTTTTTATGATTTTTACCTGTCCGCTATCTATTCTGGTAACAGAAAGTAAGTTTTCCACCATGCGTATTAGCCACTCGGAATCTTCCTTAATTCCGGTTAAGATCTTGCACTTTTGCTCCTGTGTCATGGCATCGCTATTCTCCAAAAGGGTCGTACTGGAGCCGTATATGGTAGTTAGGGGCGTTCTGAGATCGTGAGAAACCGCACGAAGCAGATTCGCACGCATGCTTTCTCTTTCGCTTTCCGCTTTCGTTGATTCATGCTGCTTTAATTTCGTGGTAAGGGCGCTAGTCAGGAAGGAGATCACGACCAATACAACAGCAGAGATCAAATTCACAGGAATCATAAAATTGAGGGCAAAGTAAGGGAAGGTGAAAGCGTAATTCACCGCCAATGTACCGGCAACTGCTGCCAGCAGACCGTATATGTAGCCATTTGTAATTAAGGATATTAAAAAGACAGCAAACACAAATACAGTAGTGGTATGCTCTTCTACATTAAAACCTTGGCAAACCAGGCTTGCGCCAAAAGCGCCCAGCAATAAGACAATTGTGATAATGCTATCTTTTAAATAGCCGGTAATCTTTCGCATAACATCCCCCTAACTGTGTTTTCCTTATTATTTTAACACTTGAACAATTAAGAATCAGTAAATAGTTGAAAAGGGGCAAAAAAAACGGCCTGAATCAGTACAGTCGCCATTGGGAATCTGAGAAAGGATTGACGAGGCTTCGGGTAAATTCCGTTTTTTACGCATAATACTTTTGACCATAAGTACCCGTATTCTTTATAAGGATCATATCATAAATTTATAGGAATGTCATTAGCAAATTGCCGTTTGGCGGCGGCAATGCTCGTCCGCGTAGCTTTTAGATTATTGGAGCCCAAGTCTCCAGACCAAATAAAAACACCACCCATCGGGTGGTGTTTCTTTTTGGTGGAGACTAATGGACTCGAACCATCGACCTCATGCGTGTGAAGCATGCGCTCTAACCAGCTGAGCTAAGCCTCCATATGGAGTGTAATGAATTATATCACACTTGTAAAAAAAGTCAAGGGGGAATTTCACGTTACAAAAGCGTGTCGCCCCCGCTGTTAACTGCCGGGTGTGGGAAAAAGGTGGGAAGGTTTTCCCTCTTCCCGGTGGTAAGATGGCAATGCTGAAAGCAGACGAAAGGGGGGATTGAAAGAATCCTATGGCGCAAAGTAAAAAGAAACCAAGTATAAAGCGGGTGGCAGAGGAGCTGGCTGCCATCGGCTTTGCCCGGGCAACAGACTGCCTGTGTGTGGAGGATAACGCTTTGGTACTCAAATCCTCCGGAGAGCTGACACCGGAGGTAGGTGCCGCCATTGCATCCATTGAGCGCAGCAGCAGCGGTGTGAAGGTGAAGTTCTATGACAAGCTTAAGGCACTGGAACTGCTGGGAAGGCACATGGGTATGTTTGACAGCGGTCAGGACCGGGGGATGCAGGAGAAGAACAATCTGCTGGAAGCGATTCTGGCAGCAACAGAAAAGGAGGTAGCCACCGATGATATACCGGAACTTCAGCAAACGGCAGATTCTGGCGATGACATGGTGGAATAGACCGGCGTTAAAGGCCTATGACGGGATCATCTGCGACGGCGCGGTGCGTTCCGGCAAGACGGTGTGTATGGTAGACGGTTTCTTCCTTTGGAGTATGGCAAATTTCTCCGGACAGGTCTTTGCCATATGCGGCAAGACGGTGGTTTCGGTGCGGCGGAATATTATTGCCAATCTGCAGCAATGGCTCGGTGGCATTTTGGACATCCGGGAGTATCCCAGCCAAAGCAAGCTGGTGGTCAGCAACGGTCAGGGTCATGAGAATACATACTATCTGTTTGGCGGTGAGAACGAAAGTTCCTACAAGCTGATTCAGGGTATCACGCTTTCAGGAGTGCTATTGGACGAAGTGGCACTGATGCCCCGATCTTTTGTGGAACAGGCTTGCGCCCGCTGTTCTGTTACCGGGTCCAAGCTTTGGTTTAACTGCAACCCTGCCGGTCCGGAGCATTGGTTTTACAAGGAATGGGTGCAAAAATGCAAGGAAAAAAATATGCTTCGCCTGCATTTCACCATGGCAGATAACCCCGGCTTGGATCCCCAAATCCGCAAACGCTACGAGGCGCTGTATACCGGCGTATTTTATAAGCGGTACATTTTGGGACAATGGTGTATGGCAGAGGGCTTGATCTATGCCTTTGACCGGGATAAGCATATTGCCAAATGCCTGCCCACCAAGGGACGGTACTACATTTCCGTGGACTACGGAACCCGCAATCCCTTTTCTGCGGGGCTGTGGTGTGTCAGCGGTGGAAAAGCCGTGCGCATTGGGGAGTACTATCATTCCGGACGGGAGCAGGAGCGCATGCTCACAGACGAGCAGTATTATCAGGCGCTGGAAGAATTGGCAGGGAATCGGGCGGTGGAGCAGGTGATCGTAGATCCGTCGGCGGCATCCTTTATTGCCACCATACGCGCCCATGGCCGCTTTTCCGTGCGGAAGGCAAAAAACGAAGTGTTGTCCGGAATCCGGCTGGTTTCCAGCCTGCTTCAGGCACAAGTGCTGGAATTTGCACCGGAATGTGAAAACACCATTCGGGAATTTGGATTGTACCGGTGGGATACCAAGACAGAAAAGGATGCGCCCATCAAAGAACACGATCATGCAATGGACGATGTGCGGTATTTTTGCACCACCGTGCTGCGCCGGGATATGCAGATCATGCATGCCTGCCGGAATACGGGGGCGCAGTGAGAGATTTTATGGAGGAATCAAAGATGAAGAAATGGTTAATTGAAAGCTTTTTGCCCATGTGGGCAAAGCAGTCAGTGCTGGCAGATAACCGGCAGCTGACCAAAGCTGTGCGGGCGCTGCGCAGCGAGAATCGGGAACTGAAGGCCTATATCCAAGGCCTGGAGCGGGGTCTGCGTTCCGGCAAGCGGGTGCAGATCTACACCCAGGGAGGTAAGCAGTGAACATTTACGAATATGAAGAAGCCTTTGGTGCATCGGATAAGACCACCAAGGCAATGCGAAATGCCATTGAAGAATGGTTTGATCTCTACTATCAGCAGGATGCAACCCAAGAAAGCGATCCTTGTCAAAGGGTAGCCTATACGGTGGTGAATAAGCTGGTGAAGACCGTGTTTGGAGAGTACAAGGCAACATCAGACAGCCCTGCTACCCGGGATATTATCCGCCGGTTGGATCAAAAGCGGAAGGAAGCGCTGCAGCTTGCTTTGGTAGGGGGCGAGTGTTACATCAAGCCCTACCCGGATAACGGTAAGTTCTCCTTCACCCTTGTGCCAAGAAAAAATGTGCTGATCTTCGGCAGAAACGCCCAAGGCATCCCTGTGGATATTGGCTCTGTGGAAAAAAGCATTCGCGGCAAGTACTATTACACCCTGTTAGAGCGCAGAACGGTAGATGAAAAGGGTTTTCTGACTATCGAAAACCGCCTCTTTCGCTCCACCTCTGACCAAAGTTTGGGCTCGCAGGTATCTTTAAATGACCATCCCCAGTATGCTACGCTGCCAATCCGCTACAGCTATCCGGTTGCCGTAGGTTCTGTGGGTCTTGCCAGAATGAAAACACCCATGCTCAACTGCGTAGATGGAAGTGCTGACGGTGTGGCGGTATATGCACCTGCGGTGGGGCTGATACAAAATATCGATCGCAACGAAGCCCAAATGAACGGCGAATTCAGCCGGGGCGAAAGCCGGATCATTGCCTCCAGCGATCTACTCGGCAGAAATGCACAGGGCGGCAGAGACTTGACGGATCACTTGTTTGTTGGCTTGGATGACGATCCGGAGCAGGTGGGCATCACCGTCTTTTCTCCTGCATTGCGGGAAGCGTCCTTCCTTGCCCGGAAGCAGGAATATATGCGCAATGTGGAAAGTGTGATCGGCATGAAGCGGGGCATGCTTTCCGATGCCAATGTGGAAGAGCGCACAGCCACGGAAATTGCAGCCAGTGCCGGGGATTACAACCTGACCGTGATCGATTTCCAGCTTATGTGGGAAGATGCCTTGCGGCAAGTGCTGGAGCTTTGCGTTGTGCTGGCGCAGATGTACAAGCTGGGTGTGCCGGACTGCACACAGGTCAGTGTGGATTGGGGCAATGGGGTGCTTTATGACGAGGACAAGACCTGGGAGGTATACAAGGCTATGGTTGCCGACGGCCTTATAAAGCCGGAGATCGCTTTGGGCTGGCGGTTCAATATGCCTGCCGAAACACAGGAAGATCTGGTGGCTATCCGGAAGAAATATATGCCCATATCACAAGATGACTAAGACCACCCCTCTGGGAGAGGGGATTTGAATTTTGACCGGGCCGAAGTCGTAAAACTACGGCACTGCAAGAGGAGCGAACCTCGTAAAAAAAGCGGAGCAGAAGAAAGGAAAAACATGAAACGGGAATTTTTGCAAAATCTCAAAGTAGGAGACCAGAGCCTTTCCAAGGAAGTGATTGATGCCATCATGGAGGAAAACGGCAAGGACATTCAAAGCATGAAGCATTGGCAGGAAAAGTATAACCAGGCGGTTGCCCAGCACGAAAAGGAGCTGTCAGAAGCAGCATTTGCAAGCGTGCTGGAACAGGCGATCCTTCAGGCGAAGGGCCGCAGCACCAAGGCCATTACTGCCCTGCTGGATGTGGAAGCTTTGAAAGGAAGTGAAGATCAGAAAAGAGCCGTCGGGCAGGCAGTGCAGGCACTGAAAGAATCCTGCGGCTACCTGTTTGACGAGGAACAGACCCCGCCCCCGTTTGCAAGGGGCACAGGCACCCAAATGGGTGCAATTCATAAAGAACCCGCATCTCTGGCGGACGCGCTGAAAGCCCGTTACGCAGAGAAATAAAACTTACAAATGAAAGGAATTTAAAATTATGGCTATTACATTACAGGAAGCAAAGGTCGGCATGGCCGACAAGGTAGATCAGCAGATCGTAGATATGTTCCGTCGCAGCTCCTTGCTGCTGGACAACATGGTGTTTGACAACTGCATCGCCCCCGGTACCGGCGGGAGCACTTTGGCATATGGCTACATTCAGTTAAAGACACCCTCCACCGCAGCGGTGCGTACCGTCAATTCTGAGTACACCCCCGGTGAAGCAAAGAAGGAGAAGAAGACCACCAACGCCATCATCATGGGCGGTTCTTTCCAGGTAGACAGAGTGCTGCAGAATACTGCCGGTGCGGCTGACGAGGTTGCATTCCAGGCAGAGCAGAAGATCAAGGCTACCGCAAACTATTTCCACAACCTGACCATCAACGGCAATGCCGACAACGGCACTTTCGACGGCCTGAAGAAGCTGCTTTCCGGCAGTGCCAATGAGATCACCAGCGCTGTCAGCCTGACCAGCTCTGCAGAACTGGATGAGAACTACAACGCATTCCTCGATGAGATGGATGGCTTTATCAGCACTCTGGACGGCAATGCCTCCATGCTGCTGATGAACCGGGCGATGCTGGTCAAGCTCCGTTCCATCGCCCGCCGTGCAGGCTACTACGAGCGTACCACCGACGATTTCGGCCGTACCGTAGAGACCTATGCCGGCATCCCCATGGTGGACATGGGCAAGTTCTTCGACGGCGAACAGACCGTTGATGTGATCGAAACCGACGAAAACGGCAAGACTGCCATTTACGCAGTCTCTTTGGGTCTGGACGGTTTCCACGGCATTTCTCCCACCGGCGACGGCGTGATCAGCTGCTACATGCCTGACCTGTCCGCACCCGGTGCAGTCAAGACCGGTGAAGTGGAGCTGGTTGCCGGCGTAGCGCTGAAAAATACCCTGAAGGCTGCTGTGCTGAAGGATATTGCCATCGGCGCTTAAGAACCATGGTAGACTATAGGTTCTATGTGAACTGCTATCTGGGAAATGCCATTCCTGAGAAGGCATTTCCTGCCGCGGCGGCTTATGCCGCTGCGGCTCTGGAGCGGATACACCGGAATTATACCGTGGCGCAATGCGGTGAGCAGACCCAAAAGCTGGCATTGTGTGCCATGGCAGAAGCAGTTTACGCATACAGCCGCCGCAGCGGCGGCATGACCGCCTCCAGTGCGGGAAATATCTCTGTGCGGTATGAAAATGGAGAATGTGCAGATAAGTCCTTGCAGCGGGAGCTGTATCAGCGGGCGGCAATCTATTTGGATATTTACCGGGGGGTGTCGGTATGAACCCGCTGGACTATTCTTTGTGCGATCAGACCGTAACGGTATATCGCAAAAAGGGCGATACCATTGTCCGTCAGGAACTATCCGCCTGCCACTATGCATGGCAGGAGACCCAGCAGGAGGACGAAAATGGGGTGCAGCGGGAAACCAAGTGCCTGATGATCATACCCGGGGAAGAAAAGCGCATTTTCATTGGCGACCGGGTCTATGACGGCGTAGGCCCGCAGATCGGTTTGCAGGATTGGGCAGGCTTTATTCCGGTGCTGGTGCCGGGACTGACCCAAATTAACTATATAACCCCTTATTATTGGGGCAATACCCTGTGCCATTGGGAAGCTGGCAGAAAGTGAGGATACCGGCATGTTAGAAAAAATGGAGCGCTGGTTGCAGACCTTCCCCTTGTGGGAGGAAGGGTGTAGCCTGCAAATGGACTACACCGGCGCAGAGCCGGGCAGCAACGGCTTATATCCCCAGGGGCTGGAAGAATTGGAGCGGCATGAGGATGTGCTGGGCAATGTGAAGGCGCGTTGCCGCTACCGGTTCAAGCTGTGCCGGGTGGTAAATGCCCAGGCAGGCAACAAGGAAAATGCCCAGTGGTTGCTAAGCTTCCAGCAATGGGCGCAGCGACAAAGCGCCATGGGACTTGCTCCTGTGTTTGGAGATGAACCAAAATTGGAAAAGCTTTGGGCAGAAAAGGGCAAGCTGGAGAACGCTTCCCAAACAGGAACAGCAACCTATGCAGTGAGCATGATTGCAGAATTTGTGAAAAATTATGAATTTCAGGAGGAATAAAAATGGCAAAAATTGAAAGAAAGTATTTGGCACATTATATCAATGCTGCGGCTTTGGAAGCAGAGGCAGCAACCTATGAGCGGTTGGGCAAGGATTTGGAGGAGTTCAGCCCGGAGCTGGCGGCACAGGTAGATACCAAGAAGAATATCCTGGGCGAAACCTCTGTGCTGATCTCCAGCTATGAGAAGACCGGTGCAGTAGAGCCTTACTACGCAGAGTCCGGCAGTGCGCTGTTTGAGCGGCTGCAGGACATCATCGACAACTCCCGCGTGCTGGACGAGGTGAAGACCGATGTGGTAGAGGTGAAGCTGTGGGAGGCTGCTGAGGATGGCAGCTATCCTGCCATCCGTGAGGAAGCCTATATCGAGGTAACCAGCTACGGCGGTGATACCACCGGCTATCAGATCCCCTTCACCCTGCACTTCACCGGCAAAAAGGTGAAGGGCACCTTCAATGTAAACACCAAAACCTTTACCGAGGAATAAATCAACGGGGCGGATGCTTGCATCCGCCCTTTCTGTATAATTTTTGTTTGACGGGATAATTCGTAGGGGATGCCGCCCACGGCATTTCGTCTGGTTTTTAGGGGTTCGATGCCCCTAAAAACCAGGAATATGCGCAATTTACAGAGAATCCGCCCATCAAGGACGGATTCTCTGACGGGCTGTCGAGGGCGACAGCCCCTACAACAACACATCGTCAAACTGAAATCTGCAGAATAAGCATATCGGCGCTTCCACTTGCAATCGGTGCGGAGAGGGGGTATAATGAGGGCAAAGGAGTGTGAGCGGTATGTTTTGTCCCAATTGCGGTAGAGACTGCGCAGACTTTAAGTTTTGCCCGGAGTGCGGCACGCAGTTAAGTGTTCATGAAGTACAAAAGAGTAAAAATACAAATAAAGGCTCTACTGAGATTCCAACCAGCAGTGGTTATTTAGGGATTGGAAGCTCCCTTGTTTTATCTGATTCGGCTGTTTCGATCTGCGTTAACAGCCTTTTTAAGAAGCACAGGACATGGATACCCTATGACCAGCTAACTACGGTAATATATGTCCGTCCCACGCTTAAGCCAATGACGAACGGAGCGCTGCTTTTTCGCGGAGAAAGCAACAAAAATGTTCCGATTCCCAAAAATGGAAGATTTCAGGGGGATCAATCAACAGTTATCGTTTCCTTGGAAACAGATACTTTGTTTTATCACATTTATCACATGCTCAAAGCAGTTGCACCAGCTACAGCAAAGTTTGAAATGGTAGTACCGCAAACGAAGCTGAAAGGCATGGAGGAGATGGCGCAGAAGGTGGATATGGATTATTTTTACACCATGTATGCACCGCACAGAGAGCGGGCGGCAAGCGGTATACAGGCAAAGTATAATTTGTCTCCGGAAATCGCCAGAGCTTTGGTCGCTCAGGTCTTTGATGACAGACAGCAACAGTTGTATGCAGCGGATCCTATGGATGCACTTAGAGATTTGAATTTGGTTGTGGACGACAGGAAAAGAAAGCAACAGCGGGAAAATCGTCAGGATGCAGAGCGTCGGAAGCGGCAGAAAGAGGAAGCAGTTGCAAACAGTTTAGAGAGACTGGAGAGAATGAAAAGAATTGAAATGTTGGATGATTATCTCGAGAAACATGGCCGATAACAAACTAAAAAATTAACAAAAACTCCACCGAATTATTTCGGTGGAGTTTTTGTTAGAAAAAGGGGGAGGAAGTTACGCTTGCAAAGTAAAAAGAGAGGGGGTATAATGAGGGCAAAGGAGTGTGAGCGGTATGTTTTGTCCCAATTGCGGTAAAGACTGTGGAGCGTTTAAGTTCTGCCCGGAGTGCGGCACGCAGTTATGTATAACAGAACCCGATTACATAGGAATAAGGGCAGAGCGGATGTTCCCGGAACCACCGCTCGAACAGATAAACAGCCGCTTGGGTATGCTGGAACTTAACACTGATAGCTTGTTTGTATCTGTACAACCGCCATATTTACCGTTACGGGAGATATGGATAGCATACGATGAGATTTTTGCTGTATCATATCTACCGGCAACATGGTGGAGAAACGGATTTCTCTGCGTGCGGGAATGGAAAGATAGGCATATACCTGTTCCAAAGAGATTTTTAGAAATGACATCAGGTAATGTTACTATTTGGTTTGAGCAAAAAGATAATCGAGAGTATGAATCTGTTTATGAATTCCTAAAACAGTGTGCTGAAATCAACGCAACACAAAGACAAAATTAAACAGTTACACCACCCATCGGGAAACCGGTGGGTGGATTTATTTGGAGGTGTAAAATGACAGAGAATGAAATTGTAGAAATAAAGGTGGATACCAGTAATGTAAAAATGGCATTGGAAGAAGTAGCAGCCAGTTTTGGTGCATTGAAGAGCCTGGCAAAGGAGATCGTTGCAGCAATCTCAAAAGCTTTCCTCCCACTGCAGAAAAGCTTAGAGAAAATAGAAGGAAATGTTTCTGCTATGACAAGCACTTTGGCGGATGCATCGTTACAGTTTGAAAGATTTGTAGAGATATTTGAAGAAACGCAAGTAGCGGAAAAATGGGAAGAGGGGTTTTTAGATGCGTTTAATACCATTACTTCCACAATGGGCACAATGGCAACCATCGCAGGAGTAATGCTTGCAGCCCATTTAGGTGGTTCTATAGCGATTGTTGCAGCTGTAATTTCTGTTTTGGTCGCCTTGCTAATAACAGCAATCGTAGCGGTTGTTAAGCAATGGGATGAAATAAAGCAAGCATTTACTGCGTTTTTCACAGAAACGATACCACAGCTCTGCAGTCAGTTTGTGGAATGGATAGGGGGTGTTATAACTTCGGCAGTGGAGGCGTTCCGTGGAATCATTTCTGCAATTGGGGAATTTGTCTCCAAAGCATGGGAGCAACTATGTACAACTTTTAATGAAATTGTGCAATGGTTTCAAGAGAATGTAATTCAACCAATCGTTGACACTGTTGCATCCATTATCCAATGGCTTACTGAGTTGGTAAGCTCGATAGGTCAGAAAGTTTCAGACATATTTAACAAGGCTGCAACAATTGTATCTGAAGCTTGGGGGAATATCAGCGCGACATGGGGCGTCGTTAAAGAGTGGTTTAATACGAATGTAATTCAGCCAATCGTTGGCTTTTTTGCTGGATTGTGGAGTAAAATATCAACTTCAGCAGAAACAGCTTGGAACAACATTCAGAGTGCCTTTGGAAAGGCTTGGCAGTGGTTCAAGACGACTGTGTTAGATCCCCTGTCTAATGGCTTCAAAAATACAATCAACGGTGTTATCGGGTTCATTAACGGGTTGATTACAGGTGCAGTTAAGGGAATCAATAGTATC
>JAZRNS010000134.1:0-5096 GCA_045648245.1 Faecousia sp.
GAAGAGTTGGGCGAACCCTTGCCTGAACTTCAGGAGGGAGATAAGGCGCTGTGCGCAGATATGAAAAAACAGCAGCACTTCACCCAGCCCCCCGCCCGTTATACCGAGGCAACATTGGTTAAGGCTATGGAAGAAAAGGGCGTAGGCCGCCCCTCTACCTATGCATCCATCGTGTCCACCATTCAGGACCGTGAGTATGTGAATAAGACCGACAAGCGCCTGGCGCCCACTGCTTTGGGTGAGGTGGTTACCGGCCTTATGATGGAGCGCTTCCAGGATATTATAGATGTGCAGTTCACCGCCAATATGGAAAACCGTTTGGATGATGTGGAGACTGGCAAAGAGGCTTGGAAGGCGCTGTTGGCAGATTTCTATCAGGGCTTCCATCAGGAAATGCTGGCGGCGGAAAGTGCCTTGGAGGGTACACGGCTGAAAGTGCCGGACGAAGTTTCTGAGGAAATTTGCGAGGTCTGCGGCCGGAACATGGTGGTAAAGATCGGTCGGTTTGGTAAGTTTTTGGCATGCCCGGGCTTCCCGGAGTGTAAGAACACCAAGCCCATTGTGGAAAAAATGCCCGGCCGTTGCCCCAAGTGCGGCAGCACCATTTTGAAGCGAAAATCCAAGCGCGGCTATGCCTACTATGGCTGTGAGCGGGGCGCAAGCTGCGGCTTTATGACATGGGATGTACCCACAGCTGAAGATTGCCCCAAGTGCGGACAGACCATGTTCAAAAAGTCCGGCAGAGGCAGAATGAAGCCCTTCTGCATAAATGAGACTTGTGAAAACTTCCTGCCCGAGGATAAGCGGGGCTATTACAAAAAGCCTTCTGAGGAAGCGGGCGAAGAAACAGCCAAAAAGACAAAGAAAGCAACTGCCAAAAAGGCATCTACAAAGAAAAAGCCGAAGGAGGCCTGAGCATGGCAACCGTAAAAGTCATTGGCGCAGGCCTTGCCGGCTGCGAGGCAGCGTGGCAGCTTGCCCAGCGGGGGCTGCAAGTGCAGCTATATGAAATGAAGCCGGAAAAGAAAAGTCCCGCCCATCATGCAGACACCTATGCAGAGTTGGTTTGCTCCAACTCCCTGCGGGGCGACCGGCTGGAAAATGCGGTAGGACTTCTGAAGGAAGAGCTGCGCCGCTTGGACAGCCTGATCATCGCCTGTGCAGATGCCACCCGGGTGGAGGCGGGCGGCTGTCTGGCTGTAGACCGTCAGGGTTTTTCTGACTTGGTAACAGAAAAAATCAACAGCCACCCCAATATTACCGTGATTCCCGGGGAGATCACCGAAATGCCGGAAGGGCCGGTGATCGTGGCAACCGGACCGCTGACCTCTGATGTCTTTTCTCAGGCCATCGGTGCATATTTCGGCGCAGATTATCTACACTTCTTCGATGCTGCCGCACCCTTGGTAACGGCAGAGTCTGTGGATATGAACGAGGCTTGGTGGCAGTCCCGCTATGATCGGGGAACTCCGGATTATGTAAACTGCGCCATGAATAAAGAGCAGTATGATGCCTTTTTGCAGGAGCTGATCCATGCGGAGGAAGCCCCCGTCCACGGCTTTGAAGACAAAAATGTTTTTGAAGGCTGTATGCCGGTTGAGGTGATGGCGCGCAGGGGTCCGGATACCCTGCGTTTCGGCCCGTTGAAGCCCGTGGGTCTCACCGACCCAAAAACGGGAAAAGAGCCCTACGCCGTTGTCCAACTGCGGCAAGATAATGCGGCAAAAAGTGTTTATAATTTGGTGGGCTTCCAAACCCATTTGAAATTCGGTGAGCAGAAGCGGGTATTTTCCATGATCCCGGCTTTGCGCAATGCAGAGTTCGTGCGCTACGGTGTGATGCACCAGAACACATTCCTCCAGTCTCCCAAGCTGCTGGATCGGTACTATGCAGACCGGAGAAATCCGCTGGTTGCATTTGCCGGGCAGATGACCGGCGTAGAAGGCTATGTGGAAAGTGCGGCATCGGGATTCCTTGCAGCGGTTGCTATGGCAGCCAAGGTGCAAGAGAGAGAGATTCCGGATTTCCCAAGAGAAACCGCAATCGGTGCGCTGGGTTTGTATATCAGCGATGAGCGCATTGAAAATTTCCAGCCCATGAACATCAATTTCAGTATTGTTTCTCCCTTGGAACAGCGAATTCGCAAAAAGGCAGAAAAGAATTTGGCAATTGCAAAACGTTCCCTGGCAATTATTGATGTTATGAAACAGCAAGGGATCTAAATGTAGAGTGGGGGCTTGCTCCCTCCGCCAAAAGAAAGAGGGATACTTATGAGGATCATAATTGACGCAATGGGCGGCGATCATGCGCCGTTTGCCCCGGTAATGGGCGCAGTGCGTGCCGCAAAGGATTTT
The DNA here is from genome assembly GCA_045648245.1 of Faecousia sp. Taxonomy (GTDB): domain Bacteria; phylum Bacillota; class Clostridia; order Oscillospirales; family Oscillospiraceae; genus Faecousia. The sequence continues at coordinate 2,355 of JAZRNS010000134.1, forward strand.
GATGCACAAATCACCCTTGTAGGCAAGGGCGCAGAGATTTTGAATGTTCTGCGCCAGCAGGGAATTGAGGATCTGCCCAAGGGCATTGAAATTGCCAACGCTGACGAAGTGGTAGATATGCACGATGATCCGGCGAATGTGATTCGCAAGAAGAAAAATTCTTCTATGGTCATCGGTTTGCGTATGCTGTCCGAGGGTCAGGGCGATGCCTTTATTTCCGCAGGCAGTACCGGCGCTCTGTTGTCCGGTGCAACCCTGGTCGTAAAACGGGTAAAGGGTATCCGCCGTGCAGCCATGGGTCCTGTTATGCCAAACAAGGCAGGCGGCAAGACCGTCATTTTGGACTGTGGCGCAAATGCCGAATGTACTCCGGAGTTCTTGCTTCAGTTTGGTGTGGTTGGTGCGCTGTATGCCAAGAAGTACTTAGGCGTTGAAAACCCCCGGGTGGGTCTTTTGAACATCGGCACAGAGGACAGCAAGGGTACGCCCTTACAGAAGGAAGCCTATACTCTGCTGCAGGATGCTGCCCAGAAGGGCATTTTGAACTTCGTTGGCAATGTGGAAGCAAGAGGTGTTCCCATGGGCGAAGTAGATGTGGTTGTCTGCGACGGCTTTGCAGGCAATGTGTTGCTCAAATCCATTGAAGGCACAGCCATGTTTATGGGCAGTTTGATGTCCAAAATGTTTAAAAAGAACATTTTTAGCAAGCTGGCGGCTATGCTAGTCATGAAGGATATTAAGGCGTTCAAGAAGCTGCTGGATTACCGGGAAATTGGCGGCACCCAATTTTTGGGTATCCGCAAGCCGGTTATTAAGGCCCACGGTTCCTCTGACGAAACAGCCTTCCGTAATGCCGTAAAGCAGGCCATGGACGCAGCCAACAGCGATATTTCTCAGGAGCTGGAAGCAGGCCTTGTCCTGCTGGCATCAAAGGAGAATGAGAATGATTAAGGATTTGGAAACAGCGATCGGCTACCGATTTTCCAATATTATGCTGCTGCAAAATGCCCTGACGCACTCTTCCTATGCCAACGAGCATTGGCACGATAGCCTGAAAAGCAATGAGCGGCTGGAATTTTTGGGGGATTCCATTTTGGGAATGACGGTGGCGGAGCATTTGTACAAAAACTTTCCTGGCCGCCCGGAGGGTGAGCTGACCCGTATGCGGGCAGACATGGTCTGTGAGGCCAGCCTTGCGGCGATTGCCCAGCGAATCAGTCTGGGTCAGCACCTGCTGCTGGGTCATGGCGAGGAGCAGGGTGGCGGCAGAGCGCGTCCGTCTATTTTGGCAGATGCGGTGGAGTCTGTAATCGCGGCCTGTTTCTTAGACGGCGGTATGGGCGCGGCAGAAGGTTTTATTAAGCAGTTTGTCCTTTGCAATGTGCCGGTAACCCGCCTGCAAAATAAGGACTATAAAACCGACCTGCAGGAGCTGACCCAGCAGAAGAAGGATCAGACTCTGTCCTATGCCTTGCTGGGAGAAAGGGGTCCTGACCATGACAAGGAGTTTACTGTGGCAGTGAGCTTGAACGGCAAGCAGATTGGAATCGGAACCGGCTCCAGCAAGAAACGGGCAGAGCAGGATGCCGCACGGGCAGCTATAGAAAGATTATACCCGGAAAAGTCATAAAACATTGGGATGTTGAAATATACTTGCAAAAACGCAACTTTGTGATATAATGACCCCAATGAAACATCTTCTGCAAGGAGAGATATATTATGCAGCAAGAAGAAAGAAAGTATACACCGCCTGCATCTAAGCCTGGCTATGAGGTTTGCAAGCGAATTTTTGATATTGTTATGGCCACCTTGGCGCTGATCGTGCTGAGTCCCGTGTTCTTGATCGTTGCCATTGCTATTAAGTGCGAAGATGGCGGTCAGGTGTTCTTCAAGCAAGACCGCATGACCAAGGGCGCAAAGGTTTTCGGTATGTATAAATTCCGTTCCATGTGTCCTGATGCGGAAGAGAAGTTGGACGAATTGATGGACCAGAACGAAATGGAAGGCCCTGCCTTCAAAATGGAAAACGATCCCCGTATTACCAAGGTGGGTAAGTTTATCCGTAAGACCAGTATTGACGAGCTGCCTCAGCTGATCAATATCATCAAGGGTGAAATGTCCATCATTGGCCCTCGCCCGCCGCTGGTTCGGGAAGTGGAGGAATACACCCCCTATCAAATGCACCGATTGGATGTTAAGACCGGCCTTTCCTGCTACCGGGAATGCTACGGCCGCAGCAATATTCACGATTTTGACGAGTGGGTGGAGTCCGATCTGAAGTATATCCGTGAGCGGAGCTTCTGGGTGGATATCAAGGTGATTTTGCTGACCATTAAGGTGGTCATCAAATGTGAAGGCGCAATGTAAAATTTTGAATAAGATCCCTCCGCGTAGCGAAAGCTATGAGCGGAGGGATCTTTTTATGACGGAAAAGGAATACGGGAAACTCATTGAGCAGATGTCGCCCAAATCGCCTATGTGGAAGGATTGCCTGCTGGCATTTGTAATCGGCGGGCTGATCTGTACACTGGGTCAGGTGTTTTTGAATTGGTATAGCAGTCTTGGACTTAGTGAAAAAGACGCAGGCACAGCGGTCTGTATGACCCTGATCGCCCTGTCGGCATTGTTCACAGGGCTGAGCCTTTACGATAATCTTGCCAAACATGCGGGAGCCGGTACGCTGGTTCCTATTACCGGCTTTGCCAATTCCATTGCCGCCCCCGCCGTGGAATTTAAAACCGA
>JAZRNS010000135.1:0-3510 GCA_045648245.1 Faecousia sp.
AGTGTAGATAAGCCACACCTTGCAGATATAGGTTATAACCATTTGGTTTTTGGAAATGAGAAAGAATTGGAAGACTACCGCACCCTGCGGCAAAAAAATATTCCCATACAGACAGTAACAATACGAAAATAGGGAGTCGCTAAGCGACTCCCTGATCTTATATTTTTTCTTCTAAATTTCGAGCCAGGGTGTAACCCTTGCCGTTTACATTTTTGACCTCCGAGGTAACGATGAATGCCTTGGGGTCTAATTTTAAGATGGCGTCCCGAATCACCGGGTAGCGCTTGGCATAAACGATGCAAAGAACCGCTTTTTGGGCGTGGCCTTCATAGCCGGTTTCGATGTTCAGCATAGTAGCGCCGCTGTCATGAACCTCCAAAATCTGCTGACGGATCCGGTCAAACAAAGGGGAGATCACAATCAGCTGCACCTTCTTTTCACCGGTGATAATGGTGCGGTTGACCGTTACAGACAGAACGAAAATAATCACCAGGCTGTGCAGAACCCCGTCCAAACCGTTCAGGCAGACCTGCGCCAGAACGATGATGGAATCGAAGACCATCATGGAAGTGCCAACGGGAATACCCTTGTACTTCTGTAAAATGCAGGGGGGAATATCCATGCCGCCGGTGGCACCGCCGGAACGAACCACCAAGCCAATACCCAGACCTGCTATAAAACCGCAGAAAATGGCGCAGGTTAGCTTGTCCTCGGTGAACAGAGTGCCTAAAGGAAGCTGCTCAAATACCGCCATGATAATGGGGTAGATAATAGTGGAGAGCAAAGTGCCAGCGGCAAATTTTTTACCCAAGGCGAACAGACCCAGGAAAAACAGCGCAGTATTCAAAATGGCGTTGAGCGCCGAAAGGGGCAGGGGCAGCAGCTTGTGCAGAGCCAAAGCAATGCCATTTGAGCCGCCCAGCATAAAATTGTTAGGCACAACAAAGGCACAAATGGCAAAGGCAAGCAGTGCATTTCCCACCAGAGTATATAAAACCAAACGCAACTTTTGCATAGTTTTCTTCCTCCAAAAATCTGGGGCGGTTTCAAAACCGCCCCAACACAACCATCATATCATAGAAAATACTGTCAAGTCAACAAGGATTTGCATAAGAAGGAAGGATTCTCTTTTTTGCATGAAACGGGGGCTGTTTTCTTGTGAAACATTACGTCTTGAAAATGGGAAAAAAGTAGGTTATTATATAGACACAAAGAGGTGATACCAATGATCTAACAAATCAAAGATCCTCATGAAAAACAGGATCGAGGACGCCACTTTCACCAAACTTCCGAAGACATAAATTTCTCAGACGCGAAAATAAAGGAATTGAACCGGAAGCAATTCAACGACCAAAAAAGAAAGTCGCGTTCAAGCTGCAGAACAGGAGGTTAACCAATGATAGAGCCTAACAATTCAATGAAATGACCCTCGGTTGTTACCAACGCAAGTAACGAACCGAGGGTCATTTCATTTTTGTTAGGAATACCCCCGGAGAAATAGCTCTTGAGTTTTTACAGAACTTAGGGTATGATATTATGAGAACCGTGTAATTAAAGATAAAGGATTGCGTGGTGAATATAAACTTGACAGATGTAAAAATCTCCGTAGTGGAACGGATAAACGCCTTTTTGAAAAAACCTCAATACATTATGACCGTGATGCTGCTGGCAGTGCTTTCCAATATCCTGTCTGCAGAACTGGCAGTCTACGGGCTGTATACACTGGCAGTTGTGTATATTTGCCTGCTGGGCGATGACCTGCTGCCCTTTATTCCTGTGCTGGTAGCAGCTTATGTAGCCCCCTCTGCCCGAAACAATCCCGGCAGGGCGGAGCAATCTGTATTCGCCGCCGGTCATGGCGGAGGATGGATCATGCTTTACGGCGCGGTCATTGTTTTGGCTTTGATCGTTTATGTTGTACGCAACCGCAAGCAGTACTTTTCCCGCAAATATGCACTGATCGCCGGTATGGCGGTGCTGTCGGGTGCATATTTGCTAAGTGGCATTGGAAGCCCAGCCTATCCGGCGGCCTTGGGTAAGAACCTGCTGTTTGCCTTTTTGCAAAGTGCCGCCATTGTTGTGCCTTATTTTCTGATCGCCGGCGGCGTGAAGTGGGAGCAGGTACGTACAGATTATTTTGCCTGGACCGGCTTCTGCTTGGGCGGGCTGCTGCTGTGTCAGATCGGCTGGATCTATTATGCCGGCGGTGTTGTGGTACAGGGCGTTATTATTCGCACACAGATATTCACCGGCTGGGGCATGTACAATAACATTGGCGGCCTGCTTGCTATGATGATCCCATTTGCCTTTTATTTGGCCACCAAATACCGCAGAGGTTGGATCGGTACGGTGGTTGGCTCTGCGTTCCTGGTTGGCGTATTGCTCACCTGTTCCAGAAGCTCTATTTTAATGGCAGTGGTTATTTATGTGATCTGTGTATTGCTGATGCTCCACTATGCCAAGAACAGAAAAACCAATCTGATCGCCTTTGTTGCGGTGCTTGCGGCGCTGGCTTTGATCGCACTTTTGTTCCACCGCCAGCTTTTACAGTTGTTTAGCGACCTGCTGGCAAAGGGGACAGACCCCTCTACCCGCAATATCATTTACTGGGAAGGCCTGAAGCAGTTTTGGAAATATCCCGTTTTTGGTAGCTCCTTCTTCTCTCCGGGCTATACGCCCTGGGAATGGTCTACCAATGCGGCCTTCTCCGGCTTCTTCCCGCCCCGCTGGCACAACACTGTGGTGCAGTTGCTGGTAAGCTGCGGCATTGTGGGCATGGCAGCCTACAGCTTCCACAGAGTCCAGACCCTGAAGCTGTTTTTCTGCGGTCAAACAAAGGAAAAGACATTTATTGGCTGTGCCATTTTGGTTCTGTTGGTATGCAGTTTGCTGGATTGCCACTTTTTCAATTACGGTCCGGTGCTGCTGTATTCCATGGGGCTTGCCTTTGCGGAAAACTGTCCTGAATAACACAAGAGTCTGTTGCAAAATGCAGAATTTTGCAACAGACTCTTTCTTCTTATGGAAATAATCTTTCGGTGGTGGATGTAGGGGCGCACATTGTGCGCCCGCGGGCGATCAATGATCGCCCCTACAAGTGCTATCGATCATTTTTTGTATTTTGCAACAGACCCTTTTTTAATTGAAAATTAGGAGCGCCAGCGACCTACCGGGTCATTGCGAGGGCATTTATGCCCGTGGCAATCCGTTCTCTAAAAACCGCGTCATTGCAAGAGTATATTCGGCATCAGCGAGCCGCCGCCCTACTGTTAGGCAACTGAGTAGGGCGGGGACTTGGTCCCGCCGCCAAAATAATCCTATGCAGCAGAAAAGCCCCCGTGCATGGCAAGGGGGCTCTCCACAAAAGAGAAAAGAGAGGTAGAAAGAGATTTTACTCTCAGACGGTGCGGTTCACGGCTCCCGCCTCGTCCTGAAAATAGTATATTGGGGCTTTTTGAACGCCCAATGACAAGTTTTAAAACAAAAATCGACAAAATTGTGAACTTATTT
>JAZRNS010000136.1:0-34119 GCA_045648245.1 Faecousia sp.
CTCCTAAGCGGAAGGTCGGGGATTCGAATTCCTTCTGGAGTGCCAAAAGTGCCGAAAACACAAAGTTTTCGGCACTTTAATTTTTTATAGTGCAAAATAGAATCGGTATCTACAAAATCACACAAGGTTATTTTCTGTCCATTCGCCTTTTGTATTTCAAAGATATACTTTACAAAGCATAATACTTCGTGATATGATGTATGTATCGCAAAGGAGGCATCGAATGGACATACAGTTGAAACGAGGGCTCTTAGATGTTTGTGTTTTAGCAGCAATTAAGCATAAAAATTCCTACGGTTATCAGATCATTAAAGATATGAAACCATATATTGAACTTTCCGAATCGACCCTGTATACGATTTTGAAGCGCTTGGAGACTGCCAAAATGCTTACCATTCGCACCGCAGAGCACTGCGGCAGACTTAGGAAGTATTACCACATTACCGGTGAAGGGCTAAAGCGTATTGCGGATTTTAAAGACGATTGGAAAGAAATCTTATCTATATATCGGTTCGTAACCAAGGAGGATAACGACAATGGGTAAACAAGAATTCCTTGCAAAATTGCGCAAAGGTCTTTCCGGATTACCCCCTGAGGATATTGAGGAGCGTTTGGCATTTTATAGCGAAATGATCGAAGACAGAATGGATGAAGGTCTTTCAGAGGACGAAGCAGTTTTGGCTGTTGGCTCAGTCCAGGAAATTGTTGCGCAAGTGTTAGCTGAAACACCTAATTCTAAAATTGCAAAGGAAAGAATAAAATCGGCACGGCAGTTAACTACAGGAGAAATTGTGCTTTTGGTGCTTGGGTCTCCTATATGGCTTTCCTTGGGTATTGCTGCATTTGCGGTAATTCTTTCGCTATACATTTCCCTGTGGGCTGTGATCATTTCCCTGTGGTCGGTCTTTGCTTCATTTGCCGCCTGTTCTATTGGCGGTGTGATGGCGTGTTTCGTTTTTATTGTAGGCGGTAACAAAGCATCAGGTTTTGCTATGCTCGCCGCAGGCATTGTATGTGCAGGCCTTGCTATTTTTATGTTATACGGATGCAAAGCAGCAACAAAGGGTACTGTGATACTTACAAAGAAAATAGCAATATGGATTAAGAATTGCTTTATCAAGAAGGAGGTGGCGTAATGAGAACAAAAACAAAGGTATGGCTTATTATTGCAGCTTCTCTTGTGTTGATTGGTTGTATTCTTTTTGGAGCTGTAATGTCAATGTTAAAGTGGGATTTTACGAAATTATCTACTGGCGAATACGAAAAAAACGATTATAAGATTTACGAAGATTATCAAAGTATATCTATCATAACCGATACCGCTGATATTGTTTTTGTTCCTTGCGAAAGCACAACGACCACAATTTCTTGCTACGAACAGAAAAGCAATATGCATTCGGTTTCAGTAAAGGACGGTACATTAGAAATTGAGATAGTCGATACACGGAAATGGTACGAATATATCGGGATCAATTTCGGCACACCGAAAATAACGGTGCACATTCCGGAAGGCGAATACGGTAAACTCTCGGTCAAAGCAAGTACCGGTGATGTTGAAATACCCGAAGTGTTTAAATTTAGAAGTATTGATATTTCGGTAAGCACCGGTGATGTTAAAAACAATGCTTCTGCTTTGGAAGGTGTAAAAATCAAGACAACTACTGGTAATATTTGCATTGAAGACATATCTACCGGCTCGCTTGACCTTACAGTTTCCACAGGCAAGGTAATCGTTTCGGGCGTAACTTGTCAAGAAAATGTTACCGTCGGTTTATCAACAGGCAAAGCATATCTGACTGACATTGTGTGTAAAAGTCTTATATCAAGCGGCAGCACAGGGGATATTTCTTTAGACAATGTAATCGCATCAGAAAAATTTTCTATTGAAAGAAGCACAGGCGATGTAAAATTTATCCGCTGTGATGCTGCCGAGATATATGTAATTACAGATACAGGAGATGTTACGGGCAATTTGCTTTCGAACAAGGTATTCATTTCCAATACCGATACCGGCCGGGTAGATGTACCAAAGTCTGTAGACGGAGGCAGATGTGAAATTATAACTGATACAGGAAATATTATTATTACTGTGGATTGACGGGGAATTCTTTAGTCTTTGCACCTTTTTCCGTCTGCTATTAATCATAAAGGGTCTGTTGCAAAATACAAAAAAATGATCGATAGCTCTTGTAGGGGCGATCATTGATCGCCCGCGGGCGCACATTGTGCGCCCCTACATCCACCATCGAAAGATTATTCCCACAAAAAGAATGGGTCTGTTGCAAAATTGTGCATTTTGCAACAGACCCTTTTTAATTTAATAACCAATCGCCACACCAAACAACAGCACAAGAACTGTAAATACAAATACAATCAGCTGCAGTTTCCATGTCCATCTGACCCACTTTCCATAAGAAATATTAGCCATAGACAAGCCAATCAGCAAAACCGGGTTGGTAGGGATAATCACATCGGTAAAGCCGTCTGCCATACAGTAGGTCAGTATCACCAGTGTAGGAGAAATACCCATTGCCTGTGCAATCGGCACAACGATTGGCATAACCAAAACGATTTTTGCCGTTGCCGAGCCAATAAACAGCTGCAAAAACAGGATCAAAAAATAGATCAGCAATACTGCAGAAAATTTATTGCTGCCTGCAAACAGCTGCAAGACTCCATGCATAATGGTATCAATAATACCGCTTTCTTCCATGACAAGCTTCACAGAGGAAGCGATTGCAATCATAGCAACAGCCGGCAGCATAGCCGCAGCACCTTGCAAGAACCAACGAATCACCTGCCACGGTTTCTTACTTACTAAGAAACCGGAGGCCAACCCAAAAATCAAAAAGCTGCCTGCCAAAATCGGTATTGCCAGTCCGGAAATCGCGCGAACAGATGCAATGAGCACCAGCAAAACACCCTGAATTGCAAAAAATACAGAATAGACCTTAAAAATCATTTCATGATTTTCCGGCATACAGGTTGCATCGGTATCTAAGTTTTTTCTGCGCTTGCAATCCTGTTCATAAGTCAGCGAGGTTTTGGGATCACTTTCAATTTTTCGCAAATAGAGCATCAAAAAGCAGCAAAGCATGGCATAGATCATTACAAAAAATACCAACCTTAGCCAAATGCCCGAAGATGCATGGATGCCCACATATTGGGATGCAATACCCACAGAAAAGGGGTTTGTAATTGCGGCAGAAAATCCAAAGCATGCAGCCAGCAGGCAAACGCCCAGGCCCATCATGGAGTCCATTCCCATGGACAGCATAAATACGATGATCAGTGGCAACAGTGTAACCAGTTCCTCAAACATACCGAACAAGCTGCCGAAGATCATAAAAATCAGCACTGTCAGGCAAATAACCGGTCCGCCCTTATCCCGCAGACGGTTCATGATCTGCACAATAAAGGTTTTGACGCCACCGGTCTTCTCCATCAGGTTAAAAATGCCACTCATGATGAGTAGGAAAACGCTGATGGCTATAATCGTTATTGCATCAGAAGATGCAAAAATTCGTATTGGCGCAGAGAACACACGCCAAAACGGAATGCCGGAAATTCTCCCCATTACATAGGTGTCCATAAGGATAGCTCCGTCTGCATCTCTTGCATAACTGCCCTGGGGTACAACATAAGACAAAAAGCCGCTTACTATCAAGATCGCCACAAGAATCGCAACCACAGAGAAAAATGCTTTTGCATTTATGGTAGAAAACGCCTGTTCTTTCTGTTTTTTCTCAGGTAATTTTACCTTTGTCATCTAAGTATCTCCTGTCGTTACATTTGGGTTTCGTCATAGAGAATCATGGAAGCCAAATACCAATCCACTGCTGATTGTTTTACCTCCGGGACAAAGTAGTGTATCTGATTTCCGTTATATACTTCAAAGTTTTCTCCGGCACCGAAGAGCAGTCTGTAAATCTGCCTCAAGGGAAAATGGATATCCACTGTTTCTCCGTCTTTCGTTCCGGTGTAACGCAACCCACTTCTGTCCAAAGTGCAGATGCCGCTGCCGGCATTACGGGTCAGACCGTTTCCGTTGCTTGGCAGGCGCAATTCCACCTTGGATTGCAAGGAATATGCTTCGTTTTTTAATATCTGCTGCCGCAGCAAATCCTTTTGCCAATGGTACCACTGGGAAAAATTTGCAAACCGGAATTCTCCGTCAAAACCGTAGCGGTCATTCAGAGAGGTAAGTTTTCCGCAGTTCTTACAAAAGATTTCTCTTCCTTTTGTCCATACGGTGTGTTTTTCACCGCAGATCGGGCACAGAGTCAATATATTCTCAAGCCCCTCCGCCAGTTTTCTATTACGATAGTGAATATCCGACTTAGTTTCAAGCCAGGAAAACTCATTATAGGAAAGCCTTTGCTCTACTGCTGTTTTAATTTCATCCACAGTAAGCTCCTGAATTTGCTCTGCTGTGAACAAAATATCCAGTTCTGCTTCTACCAAAGCGCCCCGGCGTACACCTTTGCCCCACTTCGGGTCAGCAAAATAATCCCCCTGGAGCTTTACCGTATACACCGGCACCTTTGATTTTTTCAGGAAGGAATATGTAGATTCCTGAATATCCTCAAACTGACCTACTGTGGACAGACGCGCTTCCGGCATCATGGCAAGAATCTCCCCACTTCGCAATATTTGCAGACAGTTCTTTGTGCTTTCAATATCCAAAGCGAACATGCTTTTGGGAAAGCAACCCAATTTCCTCAGCAGCCACCCCAAATAGCGATGATAGAAATACAACCGTGCCACTGCAAAATGCGGCCGGCTTTTTATAACAAGAGACTGGGCAAAAATAAAGTCAATAAACGAGCCGTGATTACACAGAATAATGGCAGGTTTCTCCGGCTGACCGCCGCACTTATTGACTGTTCGAATGCGAACTCCGCACAGAAAATAGTACACCCGCAATGCGCTGTAGAGCACTGTAAGTAAAAAGCCGTTTTCCTTCTGCACCGTAGTCTTTGACAGATTTTGGGTTGTGTTCATAAGTCTTCTCTCTCTGTTTTGGCAGTTATTTGCTTATAGATCAATATTCGGCAGTTTAGCAAAGCTAGCCTGCAATTCTTCGTCAGTGGGAACATAATCGGTCATCTTTCCGTCATGGAACTTCTCATAGGACATCATATCAAAGTAGCCTGTACCGGTCAGACCGAAGAGAATGGTCTTCTCCTCCCCTGTTTCCCTGCAGCGGATTGCCTCATCCATGGCAACCTTGATTGCATGGCTGCTTTCCGGTGCCGGTAAAATGCCTTCCACTCTTGCAAAGGCTTCTGCTGCCGCAAACACTGCTGTCTGAGGTACAGATCCCGCCTCCATCAAGCCATCGTCATACAACTGGGAAAGGGTGGGACACATACCGTGATAACGCAGGCCGCCTGCGTGGTTTGCGGCAGGAATGAATCCACTTCCCAAAGTATACATCTTAGACAGGGGGCAGACCTTACCGGTATCACAATAGTCATATGCGTACTTACCCCGGGTTAAAGTGGGGCAGGATTCCGGCTCTACCGCAACGAAGCGGCAATCCAACTCGCCCTTGATCTTCTTGCCCATAAAAGGTGCGATCAAGCCGCCAAGGTTGGAGCCGCCACCGGCGCAGCCGATGATCACATCCGGCTTAATATCATACTTTTCCATCGCTGCCATGGTTTCCAGTCCAATAATAGACTGGTGCAGCATGACCTGATTCAGGACACTGCCCAAAACATACCGATAGCCTTCCAAGCTGGTTGCTGTCTCCACGGCTTCAGAAATGGCGCAACCCAAACTGCCGGTTGTACCGGGATGTTCTTCTAAAATCTTTCTGCCCACTTCCGTTTCCATAGAAGGAGACGGTGTTACAGATGCGCCATATGTACGCATAACTTCGCGGCGGAAAGGTTTAAGTTCATAAGAGCCCTTGACCATATACACCTTACAGTCCAGCCCAAAATAGGAACATGCCATACTCAAGGCAGTTCCCCATTGACCGGCACCGGTCTCAGTGGTAACACCCTTCAATCCCTGCTTTTTTGCATAGTATGCCTGGGCAATGGCAGAGTTCAGCTTATGGCTGCCGCTGGTGTTATTGCCTTCGAATTTGTAGTAGATCTTTGCCGGAGTCTGCAGCTTTTCTTCCAGGCAGTACGCCCGAACAAGGGGTGCAGGGCGGTACATCTTATAAAAATTTCGAATTTCTTCCGGAATTTCAATATAGGCAGTATCCTCGTCCAGTTCCTGACGGATCAACTCTTCACAAAAAACGCCCTCTAAATCCTTTGCTGTCATGGGCTCCAGAGTTTCGCTGTTGCGAAGCGGTGCGGGCTTTTGGATCATATCTGCACGGAGATTGTACCATGCTTTCGGCATCTCGTTCTCTTCCAGATAAATTTTGTAAGGAATTTTCTTTTCCATAAATATTTCTCCTTTCCGAATCGCGGGGCGAAAAAATAATCCTGCCCCAGTTGTTGCGCTGGGACAGGACAAAAACTCCTGCGGTGCCACCCGGCTTGACGCATAACACGCCCTCTCATGCATGCTAACACATGCAGACATTTGATCACGAAGCGCCATCTCCGTCGCACATACTAAGGATAACCCTGTTCTGATTGCCCTCGGAAGTCCATTCGGCTATCACACTCCTACTGTGATCCCACCATCCACAGCTCTCTGATAAAAGCACTTGATCGCTTACTTACTCTTCCTCAACAGTTTAAAAAATTGTAGCACAGACGGCAATATTTGTCAAGCATTGGCGGACACTTTTCTTTACTCAGCGGACAGCGCTTCTAATATCTCGCTGCAGTCCTGCAGCACCAGATGGGGCTTATCTGCTGAGGCTTTTAAAATCTCCAGAGTTGTCTCTCCGCTAAGAACCAAAATACCGGTAATTCCGGCATTCAGCCCGGACTTCACATCTGTATAGATTCGGTCGCCGACCACAGCGGTTTCTTCCTTGCTGTAACCGGTGTATTCCATGGCTAGCTCCGGCATCAGGGCGCTGGGCTTGCCAATCACCACCGGGCGACGTTTTGTGGCATTGTAGATCATATCACAAACACTTCCGCAATCCGGCACGCTGCCGTACTCTGTGGGGCAGACCAGGTCCGGATTGGTAGCAATATAAGGAAGCTCGGGACGCGTCAGCAAAAGCTTACTTACATCCTCCAGCTTACGAAAGGTCAGCTCCGTATCAAAGCCCATGACAACACACTCCACCTCATCAAGATTGGTGGTGGTACGAAACCCCTGTCCCTCCAACTCCGCAATTAAAGACTTAGTTCCGCATACATACAAGGTCTTATTGGGAAGGTGCTTTCTCAGGTAATATGCGGTTGCCTGAGAAGATGTAATAAAATCCTCCCGGGTCGCTGTAATTCCCATTTTGCTAAGCTTTTTGATATAGTCTGCCACACTCTTGGAGGAGTTATTGGTCATGAACATATACCGCCTGCCAGTGGATTTGATTTTCTCCAGCATAGGAATGGTAAAGGCGTATAATTTACTACCTAAATATAATGTGCCATCCTGATCAAACAGAAACAGCTTGGTTTTTTGAATGATCGCATTTCTATCCATCAGAGGATCTCCTTTGTGGCAACGATCTGTGTTCCAAATACATCTATGGCATACTGCCATCCCCTGGCGCAACTGTTGCCTGTTATTGAGATTTTACCATTTTGTTCCTCTGCCGTCAACAGACAATCTCTGGGGCAGACGATGTGATCTGTGCGGTACCACTTACCGCGGGCTTATAGCAGATAAAAGAATAAAAGAAGGTCTGTTGCAACCGCATTTGCAACAGACCTTCATCATTTCATTATCCAAGCATTTCAATGAGTTTGCCCAAAACTGGTTCAAACTTTGCACCGTACCAGTGATTTTCTTCCTCTGCGGTAGCACGAATACATTCTACTGTATAATCGGCAGCAATTCTTGCCGATTCCAAGGGACTTTTCCCCCGAACCAAAGCGCCGACAAAAGCAGAGGCGTAAATATCGCCTGTGCCATGGCAGCTATTAGACAGGAAATCATGCTCATAATATGCATAGTTTCCGTCTTTATAGACCACCACGCCGGTCTTACCGGGACGGTAGGATACACCGGTAAAAATCACGCTCTTACATCCCAAGGCGGTGAGCTTGTTAAGAAGAAGATCAATATAGCTACGGTCATAGTCCGGATTGTAGGGTACATCCGCCAGCAGGCATGCTTCTGTCAAATTGGGGATCAAATAGTCTGCCTGTGCGCACAGCCCTTTCATTGCCTCCACAAAAGCCTGATCGAAACCGGGGTACAGCTTACCGTGGTCAGCCATTGCAGGGTCAACGATCTTTAGACAGCCCGGAGCACTAACCTCACGAAACAGGTCTGCAACGTAATCGATCTGCTTTGTGCTGCCAAGGTAACCGGTATAAATGGCGTCAAAGGCAATGCCTTCCTTTTTCCAGTGATCCTTGATCGCAGGCATATCCTCTGTCAGGTCCCGAAATGTAAAGCCGCTAAAGCCTGCTGTATGGGTAGACAGAACGGCTGACGGCAGGACGCAGGTCTCAATGCCACAGGCTGAAATAATTGGAAGTGCAACAGTCAGAGAGCACTGTCCAACACAGGAAATATCTTGCACGGTTAAGATTTTTGGATATGCCATATCAGACACCTCACACATTAGGATGTTTATATCCTACCAAAATCTGGTGATAATACAAGTGCCAATTCTATAGAAAAAAATAATACCAGTTGTTGTCATTATATCTACCTGAACACCCCTTCCTTTATTACCGCTATTCCCCAGGGAAAAGCACTGTTTTCCAATTTGCTTAAAAAACGAAAAAAGCAGAAAATAATGCTTGACAAATGGGGGGTAGATAGCTATAATAAGCATGTTCTGTTTGAGCCGCCGGTATAGCTCAGTTGGTAGAGCAACTGATTTGTAATCAGTAGGTCGGGGGTTCGAGTCCGTCTACCGGCTCCAAGCAGACGGTGGATTTTAATATGGGGGATTTCCCGAGTGGCCAAAGGGGACAGACTGTAAATCTGCTGGCTATGCCTTCGGTGGTTCGAATCCACCATCCCCCACCAAAGCAAAAAGACACCCGATGGGGTGTCTTTTTGCTTTGGTGAAACTAAGTATGCCTTACGGCACGATAAGTACACCTTCGGTGCGTGAAGCGATGCTTCGCATCCTGAAGCGCCTGCGGGCGTGGGTGGCATACTTAACTTCACATTGTGCACTGCACAATACTTCATTATGCTATATAGCATAACTTCACTGCGGCAACGCCGCAACTTCACTAAAAATTACAAGCATTGCACTTCAGAAAAGCAATCGTTTTTTATATTGTAAATTTATTATTACAATCCTTGCGTTTGCACGAATCCTGTGCTAAAATCCCAATATCATTGCTTTTTGGAGGCGACTGAATTGAAGCTAACAAAGTCCCCTGTCCCAAAGGTGCCTTCTCTGCCACGGCGCATAGGGCAATTTGTTCTGAATCTATTACCGGTGAGCTTTGCTTACTTATTGATTGAGCTTTCCAGCTTTCTTTTTCTGAAGCCTGTACAATCCAGCACCCTAATATTTGGCGTGCTGTGGTCCTTCTTACTTGCTTCGCTCATATTGATCCTCCCAAGAAAGGCTGGCAGAATTACTTTTGGCATCAGCTACTATATACTTTGCGGTTGGTTTCTGGCACAATGGGCCTATTATCAGATATTTGGCAAGCTGATGTGGATATCCACTGCTTTTTTTGCCGGTGAAGGATCCGACTATTTAGGTGATATTGTAGATATCATTTCCCCCTGGTGGTGGGCTTGCGGCGGTATATTGATCGTTGTGGGTGTGGTGGTGATTTGGAAGTTCGGTAAACCGTCTTTTCATTTACCTGGTCGGCTTTTCTATCTGATTATTACCGGCGCTGCCATCATAGGATTGTGTGTACTTCCTGAAGTCGTATTCCAACGAGATAAGGATGTTTGGGGCACCCGTTCTGATTATGGCCGTTCCTCCTCCTATCGGGCGGCATACGAAACTATGTTCGATGCCAAGAAGCTTTTTGATTTCTGCGGCTACTATCAGCTACTGCTGCGGGATATATGGAAGAACGAGATCTACCCCATCACCCCTGCCTACCGTTCCGCACAGCAGGAAGAAAAGGCAGAAATTGATTCTTATTTTTCCAAACGGGTTCCGGCTGAAGATAATGAGATGACCGGTTTGTATGCAGGCAAAAATGTGGTTCTTGTGCTGATGGAGTCTATGGATGATTGGATGATCACACCGGAAGATACCCCCACGCTCTACAATATGATGCAAGAAGGTATCAATTTTACAAATATGTACACTCCGGGTTACGGCAGCACCAGAACGCTGAACTCTGAGTTTTGCATGAACACCGGAATCTTCATGCCTACCAGCGGCAACTATTTATTTGACTATGTAACAAATGATTGGAATCAATCTATTGCTGCGCAGCTAACAGACAACGGCTACAGTGCTGAAGTATTCCACTATAACGATGCCAGTTTCTACAGCCGCGGTGTTTTTGAGCCAGCTATGGGTTACAACACCTACAACTGCTATGCAGACTATAACAACGATAAAGATGCCCTTTACGACGATTGTCTGCTATTTGATATCCCCCAGCTGAATTCTTTGTTCTTTAGAGAGGGGCAAAGCTTTAATACGATTATTACCCGCTCTGCCCATTTAAGCTATAAGTATAACGAGGTTTTAAGCCATTACGCCCTGAAGCAGTATCCCCAATATCGGGGAATGTACGCCAGCGAAGAAGAGGATTGCGCTCGGGTAAAAGCAAAACTGGTTGACGATATGTTTGCCCGGCTGCTGTGGGAGCTTTCTGAAAAAGGTCTGCTTGAAAATACAGTCATTATCGGCATGACGGACCATTACACATACGGCTATAAGAACATGGACGAGCTGTACGCCCTGTCCGGTGTGGATGATGTTCTGCTTTTGGAAAAGACGCCCTTCTTCATTTGGTCTTCTGATTGTCCGGAAATTGAGGTAACAAAGATCGTTAACACCTCAGATGTTGTACCTACTCTCCTGAATCTGCTGGGCATCGATTCTCCCTACCACTATCTTGGACAGGATGCCTTTGATCCGGATTACACAGGATATGCAATTTTCCCTGACGGTAGCTGGATCAGCCAGGGTGTGGTGTGCAAAATGGAAAACAACAAGCCCACAATTTTGGAAAATGAAAGGAATATTGAACTGACAGAAAAGCACATGGTGGAAATGGAGAAGCTATGTCAGGAATATATTCGCATCAGCAATCTGTTGCTTACTTCCAATTATTACGAGGACTAAACAAAACCGAGCCGGAAGCAATGCTTCAGGCTCGGTTCTCTTATGTTTTCAGAACACAAATGTCTTATACTCGCCTATTTGGGGAATCCACACCTGCGGTCCGTCCTGTTGGATAATTGTCTGCTCTACCGCCTGCCAAAGCTCAGCTTTGTCATCCTCTTTCCTTGGCAAGTGTAGCAGCACCAGCATCTTTGGATTTAACTGCTTTGTTAGCTGCCACCCTGTACCGATGGCATAGGCATAAGGGGCAATTAGCACATCCGGTGTGGGTAAATTAGGCATCTTTTGCCACTGTAAAGGTGATGCATCGCCGGTAAACCATACGCACCGGCTGCCCTGCAGAATATAACTTGTATGTTCAATGGAATCGGTTATACCAATGTGCCGACTTTTGATCGACTGAATATGTACAGCGCCGATTTTACTGGTTTCCTGCCCCGCTAAGGGAATATCCGCAGGCCCTAATACAGGGCCTGCGGTTTTTTGTACATATTCGGAAACAAAAGCGGCATCGTAATGATCCTTATGCCGGTGGGTAATCAGCACACCGTCTATTTTTTCACCTAAAAGATTATCTCTCAGGTCGGCAGGAGTTGCTGGATAGGGCTTCACTTCCCTACCCACGCCATCCAGCAAAAGTACCGTGTCATCCAGCTTTAGCCAGACACCGGCCGCGGCCGTTCTTTTGATTTCCATTGGGAATTACACGCCTTCCTTAGCGCGGCGAATGGTCTCTGCCTCGGTGCAGCCGTTCTGAACTGTGTAGCCGTTCAGAGGAATCAGCTTCTCATGGATTGCATCCAGGATCCAGCTAGCCTGGGGGAAGAAGAACTCGTCAAACTCGAAAGGAGGTGTGATCCAGTTCTTAGCACCGATCACAACAGGAGGTGCATCCAGATCGTCGAAGCACAGCTCGGTGATGTTGCGGGCTACATCGTTCATGAAGCAGCCACGGGCACAAGCATCGGATACCAGAACCACACGGCCGGTCTTCTTAACAGACTCAATGATCTTAGTGTAATCCAGCGGAACCATAGAGTGCAGGTTAATTACATCCGCCTCCATACCATACTTTTCGCTCAGTTCCTTAGCAGCATCCATAGCGCGGTACAGAACTGCGCCCAAGGTCAGGATTGTTACATCCTTACCGTCGCGAACCTTGTTGGTATCGCCGAACTCGATTTCGTAACGCTCAGCAGGAACGCCACCCTCATGGAACTGCTCGCCTACATCGTAGATTCTCTGACTCTCGAAGAACACAACAGGGTCAGTGCCCTTCAGGGCGCTCTCCATCAAGCCCTTAGCTTCCCAAGGTGTTGCAGGGAAGCAAACCTTCAGGCCGGGAATATGGGCGCACAGTGCGGTCCAGTCCTGAGAGTGCTGTGCACCGTACTTAGAACCAACGGAAACACGCAGAACCAAAGGCATCTTCAGGATACCTGCAGACATGGACTGCCACTTGGACATCTGGTTAAAGATCTCATCACCGGCACAGCCGATAAAGTCTGCATACATCAGTTCCACCAGCGCACGACCGCCGGACAGTGCGTAACCAACAGCAGTACCCACAATTGCAGCTTCTGCCAGGTTGGAGTTGAACAGACGGCTATGGGGCAGAGCGTCCATCATACCGCGGTATACAGCAAATGCGCCACCCCAGTCGCGGCAGTCTTCGCCATAAGCGATCAGGGTAGGATCCTCATAGAATCGATCCCAAATAACCTCAGACAGACCGTCGCGCAGGTTGTACATCTTCATCTTGGAAACGGGCTTACCGTTCTCGTCAAAGGGTGTACGAATCTTGCTCTTGATCTTCTTGTAGCCCTCTGCCTCTTCCTTGGGAACAGTAAACTCAGGCTCACGATCATCAAACTTATCCACCTTCTGGTTGGAGAACATCAGGCGCTCAACAACAGCAGGATCCTTTTCAAAGTCGCAGTAGGGGCTGATTTCGGTATCAGCAGCAGCCTTACAGATCATGGTCATGCGCTCCTTGGTTTCAGCCAGGATTGCATCTACCTCAGCCTGGGTCATAACACCGGCTTCGATCAGCTTTGCAGGATAGGTGATCAGGGGATCGACTTCCTTCCATGCATCCATCTCCTCCTTGGTGCGGTATGCATTCTGGTCGGATACAGAGTGGCCGGAGAAGCGGTATGTAATGGTTTCCATCATCACAGGGCCCTTGCCGCTACGCAGCAACTCCAAATTACGCTCCATGGCATCGATCACAGCCAAGGGATTGAAGCCGTCTACGGTAACTGCATGCATCTGTGTGGGGCTGACACCGGAACCGATACGAGCCATAACGCCCTGACCCATGGTCTCACCGCGGGTCTGGTCGCCCATACCGTAGGAGTTGTTGAAGATGTTATACAGGATGGGCATGCCGTCCTTGTGGCTCTCCCACAGGGTCTGATACTGATCCATGGAAGCAAAGTTCAATGCTTCCCAAACAGGACCGCGGGACATAGCAGCATCGCCAACATTACATACAACGATACCCTTTTTGTCATTCACCTTCTTGTACAGCGCAGAACCGGTGGAAATCGTGCCGGAACCGCCAACGATAGCGTTGTTGGGGTAGATGCCAAAGGGCAGGAAGAATGCGTGCATAGAGCCGCCCATACCCATGTGGAAGCCGGTCTCACGGGCAAATATCTCAGCCAGCGTACCGTACAGAATGAAGCGGATAGCCAGTTCCTTGATATCCTTTGTATCGCCAAACTGGCGGGTGGACTTCAGGCACTTGCCTTCCAGGAAGTTTTCCATGACATTCAGCAGCTGCTCATCGCTCATCTTGTTGATGGTAGACAGTGCCTTAGCCAGAATTTCGGAGTGGCTACGGTGAGAACCGAAGGCGAAGTCGTTCTCGTCCAGCAGGTAGGACTGACCGACGCAAGCTGCCTCCTGACCAATGGACAGGTGGGCAGGACCGGGATAGGTATGGTCAATGCCATTGTAGCCGCCCTGGGTCTTGATCTGGTTGAGCATGGTCTCAAACTCACGCAAAACGGTCATATCGCGGAAGATACGAATTAGATCTTCCTTTGTAAACTTACCGGATTTCAATTCCTCGGCAACCGTCTTGTTGTACTGGTTAACAGGAATGTCATTAAAGGACACCTTGCCGGGTGCACGCACTTGGGCGGGATCTACGAATAAACTCTTGGGCATTTCTATTTCCTCCTAAATTACTTTGCAAGCAGTGTGGTGAAGTTTTCCAGGTTGTAACCCAGTTCCTTCTGGAACTTTGCAGCAGGTGTGCCGTCCACGGCGCGGTGGTCGTAGGTCAGGCTCAGACCCATCGCGGGATAGATCTCGATAGAGCCATCCTTGCCCTTACGGACACGGTCAATGGTACCGCAAACACCCAAAATGCCGGTCTGAGGCGGGTTAATAACAGGGGTGAAGGACTCCACGCCCATGTTACCCAGATTGGAAACGGTGAAACTGCCACCAGACAGTTTATCGGGGCTGATCGCGCCATCACGGCACTGGGCAGCCAGTTCCTTAACAGCCTTGGAGATTTCCAACAGGCTCATTTCGTCAGCATGGAAAATGGTAGGAACCATCAAACCGCGGGGTGTATCCACTGCAACACCCAGATTGACATGATTAAACAGGCGGATAGAATTATCATCCAGCATATTGGCATTCAGGTCCGGGTGGTTCAGGAGCGTCCGGGAAACAGCATACAGCACAATATCACCCAAAGTGATGCCTGCCAGCTCGCCGCCTGCTGCCTTCAGGACCTTGCGGTAATTGAGGATCGCAGTTGCGTCAAAAGAGGTGTTGTGGGTCAGCTGCGCCATGGTATGCAGACTGGTCGTCATAGACTTGCTGATGGCGCGGCGGATACCGCTAAACTTCACATCCTTATACTCTGCATCTGCCACCGGTTCTGCAGAAGGTGCTGCAGCAGGTGCCGTAGCAGGTGCAACAGCCTGTACAACAGGAGCAGCAGGCGCATTGGCAATCAGCTGCTGAACATCCCGCTCAATAATACGTCCGTTAGGACCGGTTCCGGTTGCAGCAGAAGCATCCACACCAGCAGATGCTGCCAGCTTCTTTGCTCTGGGGGAGACGGCTGTGCCGGAAGAGGATGCTGCAGTTGCACCAGCGGTGCCAACCTTGCAGACAGCGTCCAGGCAAGGCACTTCGTCGCCCTCTTGGAACAGGATTTCCAAAATAGTACCCTCAGCGGTGGATTCACATTCAAAGGAAGCCTTGTCGGTTTCGTAGGTGAACAAAATGTCGCCAACCTTAACCTGATCGCCAACCTTAACCTTCCATTCGCCAATCAGGCAGCTTTCAACTGTAATACCAGCCTTAGGCATGATTACAGCTTCCACACTACCGGTCGCAGCAGGTGCTGCAGCAGCGGGTGCTGCCACCTCTGCAGGTGCTTCCTCAGCAGGAGCGCCACCGATACCCTTCAGGGAAGCCGTCTCGTCGCCCGGTGTGCCAACAGCACACACATTCAGCAGGCAAGGTACTTCGTCGCCCTCTTCATAGAAGATATCCAGCACAGTACCCTCTGCAGTGGATTCGCATTCGAAGGAAGCCTTATCGGTCTCGTATGTAAACAGGATGTCGCCAACCTTAACCTGGTCGCCAACCTTAACCTTCCACTCACCGATGATACAGCTTTCTACGGTAATGCCGGCCTTAGGCATCAAAATACCCTTAGCATTGGTAGCTACGGTAGACGCTACTGCGGCTGCAGGTGCAGTAGCAGGTGCAGCAGGCGCTTCCACTGCAGGAGCACCGTTACCGCCCTTCAGTGCAGAGCCGTCCTCGCCAGGAGCGCCAACTGCGCACACATTCGTCAGGCAAGGTACTTCGTCGCCCTCTTCAAAGAAGATGTTAAGCAACACACCCTCAGCCGTAGATTCACATTCAAAGCTGGCTTTGTCGGTTTCGTAGGTGAATAAAACATCACCAATTTTAACCTGGTCGCCAACCTTCTTCTTCCATTCGCCAATGATACAGCTTTCCACTGTAATGCCCGCCTTGGGCATGATCACTGCATTTGCCAAAGCAATATTCCTCCTTTTAATAGATGTTATAGCTTGTTAATTATAACACCTCATAACATTATAAGTCAATAGTATTTTTAGTAAAATTCATTTTATCTGCACAACAAAGAACTTATTTCGATTATAATAGGGTTACGCCCGCCCTTTCTGCCGCCTTTACGAAAGCCTCCGGCATAGGCTCGTCGCTAATAATATAGTCCACATCTTCCAGTCTTGCAAAAGTATACGGCATCAGGCAGCTCAGCTTGTCCTTTGTGCAGACAAGGGCACTTCTTCTTGCCTTATGGATCATCATACGCTTGACCAACATGTCGCTCTCTGTGCCACAGGTAAATCCAGCCTCCACAGAACAGCCGGACACACCGATGAACGCCAGGTCA
Organism: Faecousia sp.; assembly: GCA_045648245.1. Lineage (GTDB taxonomy): Bacteria > Bacillota > Clostridia > Oscillospirales > Oscillospiraceae > Faecousia. The sequence goes on from JAZRNS010000136.1 coordinate 16,755, forward strand.
ATATTGATCTTTTCTAACATCTCCAGGGTATTTTGACCGGATAGTGCCAGATTTTTACGGTTTATTGTACCGCAGCAAAGGGTAACTGTCGGGTTCTGCAAGCGGCACAGCTCCAATGCGATGCTAGGGCCAGTAGTGAAGATATTCAGGTTCATGTCCGGCAAAACCCTTACCAATGCCAGATTGGTTGTACTTGCATCCAGAAATACGGAATTGTGGGGTTGGATCAGCCCCAACGCCTTTTGGGCAATGGCAATTTTGCCTGCATTATTCTCCCGCATACGCACATTGAATTCCGGATCACCTGCGTGTCGGACAGATTTTGCACCGCCCCGGAATTTTACAATACTGCCACCTTCCACCAATGCATCTAAATCCCGGTGAATGGTCATCAGCGACACATTGGGGAACAATTCCTGCAACTGGCGTATGGTTACAACCTTGCGAATCTCTATCAATTCCTTAATCTGTTCCTGTCGAATTTTATTCATATAGGCCCCCAAATGTTATATTCGTTAAAATATAACACAAATATAACACAAATATACCATTTTTGTCAATCATTTTTTTGAAATATCTTGACACGACATGTCTGCAAGCCCTATAATATCCTATATCTTACAGGAGGTATAATATGTTACATCAACTTCGCATCTTTAAAAGTGATTGCTTTGACCCTTATTGGAATCTTGCACTGGAAAAGTATATGCTGGATTCTGTTAAGCCGGGTGAATGCATTTTATATCTTTGGCAGAACAAGAACACCGTAGTCATTGGCAGAAATCAAAATCCATGGGCAGAATGCCGCACTTCCCTATTAGAGGAAGAAGGCGGATTCCTGGCACGCCGTCTTTCCGGCGGGGGTGCGGTATTCCATGATTTGGGTAATGTAAATTTCACTTTTCTGCTAAACGAAGAAGACTACGATCTGGACAAACAATTATCTGTTATTCAGAAGGCCTGCGCCCTTGCCGGCATCTCAACCGAGAAATCTGGACGGAATGATTTACTGGCTGATGGCAGAAAATTTTCCGGCAACGCCTTTTATCATACCGATGGAAAAGCCTATCACCACGGCACCCTGCTGATTGATGGGGATATGGAAAAGCTGCAACGATATTTAAGCCCCTCAAAAGCAAAGTTGGAGGCAAAAGGTGTTTCCTCCGTTCGATCCCGGGTTATAAACCTGAAAGAACTGACCCCTACACTCAATTGTGCGGACATGAAAGACTATTTAACGCAAGCATTTGTTCAAGTGTACGATTTGCCTGTTTCTGTATTCGACTTATCAGAAGAAGATATATTCAATATTGATGCATTAAAAAATCATTATAGCAGTTGGGATTATCTGTACGGCACACCCTTGTCCTTAACATTTTCCTGTCAGGATCGCTTCCTGTGGGGTGAAATTCAAATTCAGCTGGAGGCAAAAAACGGCACTATACAGGTAGCCAAGGTATACTCCGATGCGATGGACTGGGCATTACCTCAAACGGTTGAGAACGCTTTGACCGGCTGCCGATTCACCTATGCAAACATGTCGCAGGAACTAAAAAAGGCAATTGTTGATCAACAGGTAGCAAAGGATTTATGCGCTATGTTAGAAAAACAAGATCTATAAGAAAAATCTGCAGTGTTATAACTCTGCAGATTTTTTGTTTAGATTTGAATTTGAGCAATGACCTCTTTTAATTTGTTTGCACTTAGATGCAGTTTATCCACTTCTTCCTGGGTCATTTTATTCATGATCTTACCTCGCACACCATTGCAGTCCACCAAGGTTAAAGTAGACAGGCACACATCATCAATACCATACTCGCCGTGCATCATAGTAGACACAGTCAATGCTGTACCGGCACCTGAATAAATACATTTACAAATGTGGCATACCGACATAGCCACTGCATAGAAGGTAGCACCTTTATTCTCAATGATCTTACCGCCGGATCTTTTCACAAATTCCTCTACCTCAGTATAATCCTGATTCCAATGAATACGATCCTTATCCGGCGAACTGGCCTTATAATCATCTACATGATTATTTGCAATATGCACCAACGACCAAGGCACAAAAGAGCTGTCGCCATGTTCGCCATACACATGGGCATGGACATTTTTAGGGCTAATATAGAACCGACGAGCCAATTCAGACTGCAGACGGCTGGTATCCAAAATCGTTCCGGAGCCAATAATTTGATTCTCCGGTACACCTGAAATTTTAGTGAATACATAAGTCAAAATATCCACAGGGTTGGAAACAATTAAATAAACGGCATCCCTGGCATAGGGGACCACATTTGCAGCTACATCCTTAAGAATATTAACATTGGTTTGGGCAAGGTCTAAACGGGTCATACCCGGCTTTCTGGCCATACCACAAGTAATTACAATGATATCTGAACTGGCAGTATCCCTATAATCACCGGAACGCACAATGGCCGGAGAATGAAACGGCGCACCCTGATAAACATCCAAAGCTTCACCTTCTGCCTTTTTCTTGTTTACATCCACAAGAACGACCTCAGAAGCAACGCCCTGTATCATTAAGTCATTTGCAACTGTGGCGCCTACTTTTCCTGCGCCAATTACACTAATTTTTCCCATAATAGCTCCTCCATAGAATTTTGCCATATTCGTATCGGTATTATATCGATACCAACACATCTTGTCAGCAATACCCTTTGCCTTATGTTCCAATTCTATCAATACATTCCGGATAACCTACTTCTCCTATAGTCAAAATTGTATAATGGGGCTTTATTACTTATGAATATAAAGATTCATTTTGACAATTGGCTACTCGTACTTTGACAAGGGTAACTACATACTGATAATAACAGATTCTTTTTTGATTGTTACGTAAATTTTTAGTGTCCAAAAAGTGAAGTTGAGGCGCACTTCCTTACGAAGCGCGCCTCAAACCCGACCTCTTTACTTAGTCCTTATTATTTTGCAGCATTGACCAGCTCAGCAGTATCCTGCGCGATCATTAGCTCCTCATTGGTGGGAACTATCCAAACCTGAACCTTGGAATCAGGTGTGGAGATCATCAATTCAGTGCCGCGCTTCTTATTCAGCTCCGGATCGATCTTAACGCCCAGGAAGCCCAGGTACTCACATACTGCTGCACGTACGGCACAGTCATTCTCGCCAACACCGGCGGTAAAGGTCAGTACATCGATGCCGTTGAGGGCAGCTGCATAAGCGCCAACATACTTTGCAACCTCGTAGCAGAATTTATCACGAGCCAGTGCGCAAGCCTCGTTTCCGTTCATTGCACCGTCTTCCAGATCACGGAAGTCAGAGGATACACCGGAAATTGCCAAAACACCGGACTTCTTATTGAGCATGTTCAGGCACTCATCCACAGACATACCATATTTGTTGCAGATGAACTGCACCACAGCAGCATCGATATCGCCGGAACGGGTACCCATAGGCACACCCGCCAAGGGAGTCAGGCCCATGGTGGTATCCTGGCACTTGCCGTCCTTAACTGCAGACATGGAAGATCCGTTACCCAGGTGGCAGTTGACCATCTTGAATTCGGTCTTACCAACCAGCTGTGCGGTACGGCGGGCAACATACTTGTGAGAAGTGCCGTGGAAGCCGTAACGACGGATGGAGTCGTTCTCATAGTACTCGGTAGGAATAGCATAGCGGTATGCCTTGGGGGGCATGGTCATGTGGAAGGCAGTGTCAAAAACAGCAACCTGGGGAGTGTTAGGCATAACCTTCTGGCAGGCCTCAATGCCCATCAGGTTTGCAGGGTTGTGCAAGGGTCCCAGAGGGATGCACTTCTTAATCGCAGTGATCACTTCGTCATTGATGATGCAGGAGTCGAAGAACTCCATACCGCCATGGAGCACGCGATGACCAACAGCGTCGATCTCGTCAACACTCTTAATAACGCCATCTACCGGATCCACCAGGATTGCCAGTGTTGCTGCGATTGCTTCAGAATGGGTGGGCATAGGAATGTCCTTAACCACCTTGTTATCGCCAACCTTATGGTTCAGACGACCGTCGATGCCAATACGCTCACACAGACCCTTTGCAGAAACCACGCCTGTCTGGGGATCCATCAGCTGATACTTAAGGGAAGAGCTGCCAGCATTGATGATCAAAATGTTCATTTTGTTTGCCTCCTAAAATAATGTTTTCATTTTCACATTTTTATGATACTATAACCACAGATAAGCACATTATATAATATTCTTTTTCATTTCTCAACCCCTAATACGGATTTTTTTCAAGAAGGTGGATTTTTTGGATATAACTGGCATTATTTGTGAATATAACCCACTGCATCTTGGGCATAAAAAGCAATTATCCCTTCTAAAGTCGCAATTCCCGGACAGAGGCATTGTATGCTTAATGAGTGGAAACTTCGTTCAACGGGGAAAGCCCGCGATCATAGATAAGTCTTTACGGGCGAAAGCAGCTATCCTTAGCGGTGCCGATCTTGTGCTGGAGCTTCCGCTGACCGCTTGCCTATCCTCCGCCGAAGGCTTTGCCGCTGAGGGAGTGCGGATACTAGGCAGTTTTTGCAACTATCTTTGTTTTGGCGCAGAGACAGCAGACAAAGACCTTTTGATGTCTATTGCCGGTGCTTTGCTGGATCCTGCCTTTCCGGACCTTCTTGCCAAGGCACTGGAGACAGGTGTTTCCTTTCCGGTTGCGCGGCAGATTGCTCTTGAACGCATGGGGGTAGATGCGTCTGCTCTGAATCAACCGAATAACATTTTGGCTGCAGAATACTGCAAGGCAATTTTGTCCCAGAAATCTTCCATGACTCCCCTGCCCATTTTGCGGGAAGGCAGTTATCATGACACACAGGCAGATCCCCAAAATCCCTCTGCTACCGCTGTGCGTGCCTGCATGGTAATTGGTTCTGATTGGGAAAGCTTTGTACCCGCTACGGCTTATGATTGTTTCAAAGCCGCTCCCCTACATAGCATCAAAGCCGGTGAGCGGGCAATCCTTGCAAAGCTACGCACTATGTCTGACGAGGATTTTGAAGCCCTTCCCTATGGGAGTGAGGGACTGTGGCGCAAGCTGATGCATGCATCCCGAAAGGAAGCCACATTAGAGAATATTATAGCTGCAGTCAAATCCAAGCGGTACACCCGCAGTCGATTGGACCGCATGGTAATGTGTGCATTTTTAGGCTTGACGGAGAAGGATCTGCAACAATCTGCACCCTATGCCCGGGTACTTGCATTGAATGATAAGGGTCGCCAGATTTTGAAAACAGCCCGGCAGTTCGGCACATTCCCCAACATTGGAGAAAAAACCGGTGATCCCTATGAAGAATTGGAAATCCGCAGCGGACGGCTATACGGTCTGTTTTGCAACGATCAGCCGGAAACGCCGGATTTGGAGGCAGATTACCGGATTTGTTATGTGCAATAAAAGAGAACACCTATGGGACAGCACTCCATAGGTGTTCTTATCTTTTACTTATAGCCCGCTACCGACTGGCGTACCAGCGCACGCTTCAACCGTGCTTCTGCCATACAAATTTCCGTATCGGTGGCATCCTTATCTGTCAGGATCTTCTGGGCGCGTAGTTTGGACTGCTCTGCTCTGGCAAGATCAATGCTTTCGGCCCACTCAAAGGTAGTAGGCACAAGGGTAACACGGCCGTCGATCATAGAGACCATACCGCCAATACAAGCTGCATAGCGTTTTTGACCGTCAATAATCACCGTGGCACAGCCCATACCCAGCGGTGCAACACAGTTTATATGTCCTGCCAGGATACCCATATCACCGGTAGTTGTGCGCACGATCAATTCCTCCGCCATGCCGTCATAGAACAGACCGTCGGGGGTAACAATTTTTAAGGGGAAGCTATTCATTTGCCCTCACCCTTCCATTTTTCCACTACTTCGTCAATAGAGCCGGCATAGAGGAAGTAGGATTCAGGGATCTCGTCGTGCATGCCTTCGATGATCTCCTTAAAGCTGCGAATCGTTTCCTTCAAAGGCACATACTTGCCCTGATAGCCGGTAAACTGCTCAGCCACATGGAAGGGCTGGCTCAAGAATCTTTGCACCTTACGGGCACGGTTGACCGTCAGCTTATCCTCTTCACTTAGCTCGTCCATACCCATGATGGCAATGATGTCCTGCAATTCCTTATAGCGCTGCAGAATACTCTGAACTGCACGGGCAGTTTCATAATGCGCATGGCCCACAACATCCGGACTCAGAATACGGGAGGTAGAATCCAAGGGATCAACTGCGGGATAGATACCCAAAGAAGCAATACCACGGTCCAGAACAGTGGTTGCATCCAAGTGGGCAAATGTGGTTGCGGGAGCAGGGTCAGTCAAATCGTCCGCAGGCACATAAACAGCCTGAACAGAGGTGATAGAACCATTCTTGGTGGAGGTAATACGCTCCTGCAGAGCTCCCATCTCTGTAGCCAATGTGGGCTGGTAGCCAACCGCAGAAGGCATGCGACCCAGCAGTGCAGAAACCTCACTGCCTGCCTGTGTGAAGCGGAAGATGTTATCAATAAACAGCAGCACATCCTGATGTTTCACATCGCGGAAGTACTCTGCCATTGTCAGGCCGGAAAGGCCAACACGCATACGGGCTCCGGGAGGCTCGTTCATCTGACCGAAGACCATTGCGGTTTTAGAAATAACGCCGGACTCGGTCATTTCGTTGTACAGGTCGTTACCCTCACGGGTACGCTCGCCAACGCCGGTAAATACAGAATAGCCGTTGTGGGCAGTTGCGATATTATAGATGAGCTCCTGAATCAAAACAGTCTTACCAACACCTGCGCCACCAAACAAACCGATCTTACCACCTTTTGCATAGGGACATATCAGGTCGATAACCTTAATACCGGTTTCCAAAATTTCTGTTGCAGGCTGCTGCTCCTCATAAGCAGGTGCGGGACGGTGGATCGGCCATTGTGTCTGCGTGGCTACCGGTTCGCCGTTATCAATGGGCTGACCCAGCAGATTAAACACACGACCCAAGCACTCGTCGCCAACAGGCACGCTGATAGGCGCTCCGGTATCGATGGCTTCCACGCCACGCTGCAGACCGTCAGTGGAGCTCATAGCGATACAACGAACCACGTTGTCGCCAATGTGCTGCGCCACTTCTGCTACAATGACATTCTCGCCGTTGGGAATCTGAATTGCATTCAGCAGTTCCGGAAGTGCATTGTCCGGGAAGCGAATATCCAAAACAGGACCCATGACTTGGATCACTGTTCCTTTCTGATTGGACATAGGATTCAACTCCTTTGTAGGTTTTTAAGAACCAGCAACAATTTCGGTAATTTCCTGGGTAATGGCGGCCTGTCTTGCACGGTTAAACTGCAAGCTCAAATCTGCGATCATGTCCTGGGCATTCTGGGTTGCCGAATCCATTGCAGTCCGTCTCGCGGCCTGCTCAGATGCCCGGCTCTCACACAGCGCACCATACAGAATACCACCCAAATACTCAGGGATTATCTTGTCGAATACGGTTATGCTGTCCGGTTCATAAAGAATGTCGCTTTCCCCCACAGTTTCCTGTGTCTGCAAGCCCTGCAAAGGCAGCAGGCGCCTGCAATCCGGTGTCTGGGAAAGGACAGAAATAAAATTGGTGTAAGCAATGCGGATCTCATCAAATTCACCGCGTAAATATTTCTGGCAAAGGCTCTTTGCCACGGTAAAACAGTCGCCAATGGACACGCCCTCTGCCTGTGCATATTCCGCTGTCATCAGCGGAATCTTACGGCTTCGGAAAAAGTCTACCGTTTTCTTACCTAAAGGCAGGATCACTGCGTCCTGATCCCCAATTTCAGCCATGACCATTTTAAACAGGTTGCTGTTATAGCCGCCTGCCAAGCCGCGATCACCGGCAATGACAATATATGCCACTTTTTTTACGGGGCGTACCTGCAAATAGGCAGAGGACAGATCCCGATCTGCCAATGCGATCTGTGCAATCGTCTCAGACAGAACCTGGAAGTATGGGCGTGCAGCAACAACCTGTGCCTGCGCCCGGCGAAGCTTGGAGGAAGCCACCATTTCCATGGCTTTTGTGATCTGCTTGGTAGATTCCATACTTCGAATCCGATTTTTAATTTCCTTTGTGGAAACGCCAGCCATTGGAGGCCCTCCTTCCTTACTGGGTAATGGTAAATTCGCTCAGCAGTGCATCCAACGCAGCCTTCAGGCTGTCTTCTGTCTCCTGCTCCAGCTTTCCGGTCGTACGGATCGCTTCTAAAACATCCCCATGGCGATTGTCCATGAACTCACGCAGACGCAATTCAAACTCAGGGATCTTTTCTACCTCGATATTATTCAGATAGCCGTTTGTAACTGCGTACAGAACACATACCTGATGGGCAACCTCAACAGGGGCATTGTTTGCCTGCTTCAAAACTGCCACGATTCGCTCACCCAGCGCCAAACGAGCCTTGGTATCTGCGTCCAGATCAGAACCGAACTGTGCAAAGCTTTGCAGCTCACGGTACTGAGAATACAGCAGCTTCAGACTGCCTGCCACCTTTTTCATTGCCTTGATCTGTGCGTCGCCGCCAACACGGGACACAGAGATACCGGGGTTGACTGCGGGCATAACACCGGAGTTAAACAGCTCGGTCTCCAGAAATATCTGGCCGTCGGTAATAGAAATAACATTGGTGGGAATGTAAGCAGACACATCGCCTGCCTGGGTCTCAATAATCGGCAATGCGGTCAAACTACCGCCGCCCAATTCATCAGAAAGCTGTGCTGCACGCTCCAGCAAACGGGAGTGCAGATAGAAAACATCGCCAGGGTAAGCTTCCCGTCCGGGAGGACGGCGAATCAGCAGCGAAATGGCACGGTATGCCACTGCATGCTTACTCAGATCGTCATAAACAACCAGCACATCCTTGCCCTGATGCATGAAATGCTCACCCATGGTACAACCGGTATAAGGGGCAATATACTGCATAGGTGCCAGCTCAGATGCGGTTGCAGAAACAACAATAGTGTAATCCATAGCACCGCCCACGGTCAGGTTTTCAACCACCTGTGCAACGGTAGAGCGCTTCTGACCGATCGCCACATAAATACAAATTACATTCTTACCCTTCTGGTTCAGAATGGTATCAGTTGCAATGGTGGACTTACCGGTCTGACGGTCGCCAATGATCAGCTCACGTTGACCTCTGCCAATAGGAATCATGGCATCGATCGCCTTGATACCAGTCTGCAAAGGGCGGCTGACATGCTTTCTTTCAATAATGCCAGGTGCAGGCATTTCGATTGCACGGTATCCCTCATTTTCAATAGCACCCTTGCCATCGATCGGCTCACCCAAAGCATTCACAACGCGGCCAATCAGGCCCTTGCCTACCGGCACGGACACGACCTTACCGGTACGCTTAACGGTGTCTCCTTCTTTAATACCGTTATCGTTACCCAAAATAACGACAGAAACGGTATCTTCTTCCAAATTCTGTGCCATGCCGAATGCGCCATTGGGGAACTCCACTAGCTCGCCAGCCATGCACTTTTCCAAGCCGGATACCTTAGCAATACCGTCGCCAACCAATATAACGATGCCGGTTTCGCTGGTTTCCAGCTTTGCTTCGTAGTTCTTAATTTGACTACGGATAATCTTCGTAATTTCTTCGGGTCTTAATTCCATAATCTACCTACTCTCATAGTACGGTATTTTTCAGCATTCGGCTGATCGAATCCAAACGGCTCTGCACTGTGCCATCTACGCGCTTACCGTCATAATCCAAACGCACGCCGCCCAAAACAGACGGGTCGATCTGATTTACCAGTTCAATAGTCTTGCCGGTAATGCCGGACAGCTTCTGTGTCAGACGAGCAGACTGATCCTCAGTCAACGAAGTCGTAGTAACAGCCGTTACAGTCAGTATTCCGTGGTCTTCATTATAAAGACAATGGTATACCTTACAGCAATTGCCAAACTGGCGCATATAGCCTTTTTCCGTCAGGATCTTCAAAAAATTCAACACATAAATGTGTACCTTTCCCCGCAAGCTCTCATCCAAAATGGCACAACGCTCCGCTTTGGGCAAATTGGGCACAGACAGTAGCCGCAAAAATTCCGGCTCCTGCACAAATGCCTGATTCAGCACCTCCAGCTCGGATAGGATCTGCTTGTCCAGGTTTTCATCCTTGGCCAGGTCATAAAGTGCCCGGGCATAGGTGTTTGCAGCTTGGATCATACTTTATCACCCAATTCGTTGATAAACTGGTCCACCAGTGCAGACTGGTCGTTGCTGCTCAGCTCTCTGCCCACTACCTTGCCGGCAATCGCCATAGCGATCACAGAGATCTCGTCCTTGGCTTCGTTGATGGCCTTTTTCTTTTCCTGGGCAATGTCTGCAGATGCCTTCTGACGAATGGCATCCGCCTCCTGGTTTGCCTGACGGAGGATTTCCTCCTCACGGCTCTGACCACGGGCAACGGCTTCCTTAACCAAGCGCTCGGAGGTTTCCTGGGCAACAGATAGCTTCTGCATATACGCCTGCTCCAACACTTCTGCCTCTTCTTTTGCTTTACCGGCGTCGGCATACAGATCATCGATCTCCTGCTGACGATCTTGAATAATCTTCATAACGGGGCCAAATAGAAACTTCTTTCCCACGAAGAAAATAGTCAGGGTATTCAACAAAACAAACAAGGCCGTCCAGAAATTCACGCCTATAAAGGCTTCAAACTGTCCCACTTCCCAATACTCCTTTCTATCGGATTTCCCGGGAATTACAGCAGGAACAGGATCAACAGTGCAATAACTAGAGAATAGATACCGGTAGTCTCCGCAATAGCACAACCCATAATCATTGTGCTGCGAAGTGTGCCGGTTGCTTCAGGCTGGCGTGCCATACCATCCAGGGCATGAGCAACAGCAGTACCTTCACCAATACCGGGACCAATTGCACCAATACCCATACACAGACCTGCGCCGATAGCCTTACCGGCGATTGCGATTGCAGTAGCTAATTCCATAAATAGTTCCTCCTAAGTGTTATAAATATAAATTTTTTAATTTTAACAAAATTATGCATTGCTTGTCTTTTCCGGGCTGGGCAAAGAGCCTGAAATATACACCATAGTCAGTAGGCAAAATACATATGCCTGGACAAAACCGGAAAACAAGTCAAAGTAGCACGACAGCACAGCCGGAATGCCGTAGGTCAGCACAGGTACGCCGGAAAGCACGCCGGCAATCTGTAATACACCGCACAAACCCAGTATTACAGAAGGAATGGCAAATACCAAATACACCTTCTTACCCTTCTTCGCAAACAGGAAGATCAGGCCCGCACCCACCAACAGTAGAACAATAGAGATCAGCCAACCACTGGAGGCAATCAGGTTGATGACCGCCACAGAGGCGCCGCTGAGCGCAGCGTAGATTATACTTGTGATAACGCCGCCACCGGCAACATTACCGAAGTGGCGGAATGCCATGGATACAGGCTGGGCGATCTCCGACACGATATTCATAGGTGTCATAATTACAATAGGTTCTGTAAAACCCTTCAGCCATCCCAAAAAGCCTAGATTTTTGATGTTGTTGTACCAAATGATTGCAGTAACGATCAATGCCCATACCATAACGCAGCTAATGTCCGCTGTGGCAGACCGAAGAAAGCCTGTTAAGCCAATATAGCTACCACACAGAGAGGAAAGGAAAATCGTACCGATAAAGGGCATCCAATGCACATTATGCGAACCCATTGTCTCCACCACCATATTATGGAGCATCATGACGCCCTTCTCCACGATTACCTGCTTGCCGTCAGGCCGTTTCTTCAGGCCCTTTCCCAAATAAATAAATGCCCAGCACAGCAGTATTGTTACAATAAAAAAGGAAACGGTAGTCTGTGTAATGGGAATGCCGCCCAAAATCGGGATCGTGAAATAGATATATGCACCGGAAACATTAATACTCATTTCTTAGCTTCACCTTCTCCGAAAAAATTCACCTACTGTTAAAATCGGGCGAGTAAACACCATGGGCAACAGCATCGGCAGCAGTCCAAAATAACCGCTTTTTGCGCAGGCAAAGAAGATCACTGCCATTATCCCAAGGCGGATCATATACGAAGATCGGATGAGCGCCTTGCCGCCTTTTACATTGTTCCGCTCTGCTTGGTCTGCAGCCAGGCTTGTGCCAATTGCCATAAAGAAGAAATTGGCCGTTGCCACCAGACCGCCCACAATGCCGCCTAAAAGGACCTTCATTGTGAATTTACTCAGCAACGCATATACGCCGAACATCAACGCTATACACAGAATCTGTCCGATCAATATAGTGGCTGTTGTTCTAAATACAATCTTTCGGGATTCCATTGCTTCGCCTCGCATATTACTGGTGGTCATTGAAACTGACCTGTGTTTTCGTTTCCTTTTCACTCTTTGCCATTCGTTCCATGGCCTTTAAGGAAACTCGGAGGCCATCGACCGCAAACACAAGGCCAATGACCACCCCAACGATGACCGCCCAAGGACCAAGTGCAAACCGCTGTTTTAACCAAACAGACAGTAGCGTACAGCCAAGCAACGGTACAATGACAGATATGGCAAGCTGGGTCAACCATACAAGAAGGCTCAGGTTTTTCATTTCCCCCAACTCCTTTATACTCCAACAAATCCAAATCTTTACAATGTATAATTATAATTCAACAGTTGTCAATATGCAAGCATAAAAAACCCTCAACATGCTATTTCTTCTAATTCTTTGCCGAAATTAACATTTTTATCCATTTCCTATTTTATTTTTACCGAATTTATAAAAAAATTATTCTCAGGTCTTTTCATTTATATAAAAGTATTGTAAACTAGATAAAAGATTTTGTGTTTGGAGAAGGTTATCTTGGCAGAAATGGAACTGGAAATTTTACAAGGAACTGTTGCCGCTGTCGTGTTTCAAAACTACGACAACGGATATGCTGTACTGCGCCTGCGCCCGGACGGTGGCGAGCCGGTTACTGTGGTTGGCATCATTCCCCTTCCCGCCATTGGCGAACGGCTGATGGTTACCGGAAAATGGGTAAGCCATGCCAGTTACGGCCGCCAGTTTGAAGCTGAGTTTTTAGAGCGACTCATGCCTCAAACCGCAAATGAGATCCTTACTTATCTGTCCAGTCGGGTCATAAAGGGTATTGGACCCAGAATGGCTGCCCGGATCGTACAGCGATTTGGGGACGAAACTCTTACCGTTATGGAGCGGGAGCCGGAACGTCTTAGCGAGGTCAGCGGTATTTCATCCCTGAAAGCCATGGCCATTGGTGAAGCATTTCGGTTGCAGTTTGGCATGCGCCATTTAATGGAATTTTTCATGCTCCACCATCTGCCGGCAGAGCTGGCTGTTAGGACCTATAAGATGTATGGCGACGAAGCAGTGGAAATGTTATATGACGACCCCTATCTTTTGATGGACGAGGGGTTGGAGGCTCCCTTCGGGGCTGTAGACCATTTTGCTATCGAGATGGGCATTTCCGGCAACGACCCCAGGCGACTGGAAGCCGGTATTCTATTTGAACTGACCTACAACCTGTCCTCGGGGCACAGCTTTTTGCCGGAAGACAAGTTAATTACCGCCACTGCACAGCTTTTAGGTGTGGAGGAAACTGCGGTATTGGAAAGCGCAGAGCGGCTGATCCGTGCACAGCGGCTTATCCGGGACTCCCTGGCCGGTATTACCGTTTTGTATTTACCTGCCCTGTATGAAGCCGAAATAAACTGCTGTCAGCGATTATTGGAATTGTCCCAAAATGCCTTCCCTGTCCCGGGGAATTTAGAAAAAAAGCTGCGCACTGCCGCTGCCCACAGCAAAATCGTATATTCTGACCAGCAGGAGCTGGCTTTGCAGGAAGCGGCTGTTTCCGGTCTTTTAATGATTACCGGCGGCCCCGGCACCGGCAAGACGACCATACTGAAAGGGATTCTTTCTTTATACGACCAACTGGGTATTCGCTGCTTACTGGCTGCGCCCACCGGCCGTGCCGCAAAGCGGCTGACAGAGGTTACCGGACAGGATGCTTCCACGATCCATCGATTGTTGGAGGCCGGAATTGATCCCCACACCGGCAAGTTGTTTTTTGCCAAGGATGAATCCAATCCCCTACAGACAGACGCCCTGATTATTGATGAAATGTCCATGGTGGATGTGCAGTTATTCGGCAGCCTTTTACGGGCTGTCCCTCCACGCACACGGCTGATCTTGGTAGGAGATCCGGATCAGCTTTCTCCTGTTGGTCCGGGGTTCCCCTTTAGCGATATGCTGCGCAGTCAGGTGTTGCCGACGGTGCGTTTAACAGAAATCTTCCGTCAGGCGCAGGAAAGCCTGATCGTTATGAACGCCCACAGGGTAAATCAGGGGCAAATGCCCGATCTTAAAAATGTAAACAGCGACTTTTTCTTCTTGCCCTCCCGTTCTGAAGAAGATGTTGCACAGACCATTGTCGGTCTTTGCGCCCAGCGGTTGCCCCAAAAAAAGGGCATACCTGCTAACCAGATTCAGGTTCTCTCCCCCACCAAAAAAGGCATTGCAGGCACTGTAAATCTGAACCGGCTTTTACAGGCAAGCTTGAATCCCTCTGCCCCCAACAAACGGGAACGCGCCTTTGGTGAAACTGTGTTCCGGGAAGGCGACCGGGTCATGCAGGTGAAGAATAACTACGATATTCAATGGACTAAGCCTGACGGAAGTGCTATGGGTGCCGGCATCTTCAATGGCGACGTGGGTGTGATCCTCGGCATAGATCCGGATATGGAAGTAATGCAGATCCTCTTTGATGACCGTATGGTGGATTATGATTTCGCCCAACTAAATGAGCTGGAATTGGCCTACGCCATGACTGTACACAAAAGCCAGGGCAGTGAATACCGGGCAGTTGTTTTGGCTACTTGGGGCGGTTCTGCCTATCTCATGAACCGCAGCATTCTGTACACTGCCATTACCCGGGCAAAGGAGCTGCTGGTTATTTCCGGCCGCGGCGAAGCCATTGGTGCTATGGTTGAGAACGCAAAAGTCGGTCGACGTTATACCGGACTTAAGCTCCGTCTGCAAAAGAAAGCAGGTTTATAATGGATTGGATTCTCCGTCTTCTCTTTCCGCCCCGGTGCGTTTTATGCCGCACCATGCTGACAGACCGGCAGACTGATTTGTGCCACGAATGCCGTAGCAATGCACCGATTTATACAAAATTAAAATTTAAGCCTTCCTTTATTGCACGATGGACAGGTTTGTGGTATTATAAGGATAATCCCCGTAAAAGCATCCTGCGCTACAAGTTTGGTGGGAAGCGCCATTACGCTGGCGCTTATGCCCGGCTTCTGGCCATTCGCTTGCAAACAGACCGTTTAGACGAGTTTGATATGCTTACCTGGATACCGATCAGCTCCCGGCGCCGGTTTCGTCGGGGATACGATCAGGTTGAGATCCTGGCCCGCGCTTTAGGACGGGAAATGGGCGTAACGCCGGTGAAAACTCTGAAAAAGATTCGCAACAACCCGCCCCAATCCAAACTGTCTGCCGCACATCGGCGGGGCAATGTTTTGGGTGTATACAAGGTTGTCAATCCTGCTACGATTTCCGGCAAGCGAGTCTTGCTGCTGGACGATGTGCTAACTACCGGTGCAACCGCCAGCGAGTGTGCTAAAATGCTCGTTACTTCCGGTGCATCCCAGGTATACTTTGCCTGTTTGGGCGTTACGGAGCCCAATTTCTGATTTTGATTCCAACGTGGAACGATTATAAAAACATATGTAGGTGATACTATGCAACTTTTCTCCAATGACCTGGGTGTGGATCTAGGTACTTCCAATGTGCTCATTTATGCAGATAACAGCGGAATCGTGATTCGCGAACCCTCCGTTGTAGCAGTGGACAAAAACACCGGCAAAATATTGCAGGTGGGTGCTGCCGCCCGGAATATGCTGGGTAGAACACCCGGCAATGTGGTAGCTATGAATCCCCTGAAGGACGGTGTGATCTCCGATCACGAAATGACCGTGAAGATGCTGGAAGCCTTGTTTCGTTCGGCTACAAAGTCTTCTATCTTTGCACCAAAGCCCAGAGTGGTTATTTGTGTTCCCAGCGGTGTTACAGAAGTAGAGGAACGTACTGTGATCAATGCCGCAATCGAAGCCGGCGCTCGCCGTGTTTATCTGATTGAAGAACCTATGGCTGCCGCTTTGGGTGCAAATTTGGACATCAGCAGCCCCAACGGACACATGGTCGTGGATATCGGTGGCGGTACCACAGACATTGCCGTTCTTTCCATGAACGGCGTTGCTACATCCTCATCCATTAAAATCGCCGGCATTGCCTTTGACGAAGCCATCGCCCGCTATATTCGCCGTCAGTACGGTGTTATTATCGGTCAGGTTACCGCAGAGGTAGTAAAGATCCAAATTGGCAGTGTATTCCCCCGCCAGGAGAATATTTCTATGCTGGTAAAGGGCCGGGAAGTCAAAACCGGCAGACCCAGAGAGTTAGAGATCCTCTCTTCTGAAATTTATGAGGTTCTGCATCGGCCTGCCCGGCATCTTGCTGACGAAGTGCTGAATGTATTGGAAGATACCTCCCCTGAACTGGTAGGCGATATCGCAGAAAACGGCATCACCCTCACCGGTGGATGCAGCCAGCTTTGGGGTATGGATCTGATGCTCACAGAACGCACCGGTATTCAATGTACTCTGGCTGACGATCCCGATTCCTGCGTGGCTTATGGCTGCGGCAAAAGTTTGGCATGGATCAACCACATGTCCGAAGGTCCTATAAACATTGCTCGTAAGCGCTTGATGCGCGGATTATAAAAATTACCGCCGAGGGGTCTTGCCCCTCGGCGGGTTTTTCAGTTTTCGTTGCAGCAGTCGCAGTTTTCCTCTTTGCGGTCGCAGCCTCTGGGTGTAAACTGTTTTACCGGGAATGGGATCCGGGAAAAAATTTCACAGGGATCTTCTGCACAGCCGGGATTATCACAGCATTCTTTGGTGGGCATACTGTAGTCCAGCACCGGCACCACCAGCTGAACATCCCGTTCCAGCCGAATCACAGAGAACTGTCCCAGTGTAACATACAGGCGGCGTCCTTCGTTGGACAGAACCAGCTCTTCATCGAACAGACTGCAAATGGCTGAAGGAATCCGTACCAGTGTGCTATCCTTACAATGGCAATCGCAATGTTCCTTTACTTTGGAACTCAAAACCATGGGATCCAGCACTTCCACCACGGACACCAATTCGCTAAGTGTCATTAGGCATCTGCCATATCTTCAAATTTCTTCAGCACCACACGGACATTACCATTTTTATTGACTGATATGTGGTCAATAATCCGGCGCATATCCATATTGGTAACAGTTT
>JAZRNS010000137.1:0-10022 GCA_045648245.1 Faecousia sp.
CTTGACTTGCCCGTGCGTCAGTGGTAAACTAATGTTTAATTGATACGCACAACGCGATGATGAAAACCAGTACATTTCCCCGAAACTTCTCCAGAGATCTGCCGGTTGGTGCAAGGCAGAGAGGTTGGGATTTGGAATTCCTTTCGGAGCGGCTTCTCTGAACCAAGTAGGGGAAGACGGGTAGGGCCCGATACAGCCTGCGGGTCTGATAGGATCCCATGAGGCCCCCATGGGGGTAAATTGAGGTGGTACCACAGGAAATTCTTGTCCTCTGCTATATTGGCAGAGGACTTTTTGTTTACTATTTGAGAGAAAAGGTGAAACAGATGATCATTACGGACTTTTTGGAGAAGAACGCCCGGCTTTACGGACGGGAAACTGCTTTGGTAGAGATCAATCCTTCAGAGGAGCGGGACAAGGCCGCCACATGGTGGGATTTTAATTTGATTGAGAGTGCGTCTCAGGATGCGCCCTACCGCCGGGAAATGAGCTGGAAGGATTTTGACCGCAGTGCCAATCGCTTTGCAAACCTTTTGCTCAGCCGTGGCTTGCAGAAGGGAACAAAGGTCGCCCTGCTTCTGATGAACTGTATTGAGTGGCTGCCGCTGTATTTTGGCGCATTGAAGGCCGGCTGTATTGTGGTGCCTATGAACTTCCGTTATAGCTCTGACGAGATCAAATACTGCCTGGAGCTGGCAGATGTAGAGGTTTTGGTATTTGGGCCGGAGTTTATCAGCCGTATGGATGCCATTGCAGGCCAGATTCCTAATGTAAAGACCCTGTTCTTTATTGGCAAGAACGGACCTGCCTATACCGAGGAATGTATGCAGCTTACCGGCTTTTGTTCTTCCAGCGCACCCCCTGTAGCGCTGAGTGAGGAAGACGATGCAGCCATTTACTTCTCCTCCGGTACCACCGGCTTCCCCAAGGCGATCCTGCACAGCCATAAGGCGCTGGTGCATGCCTGCCTGACAGAGCAGAATCACCACGGACAGGGCAGGGAAGATGTGTTCTTATGCATTCCGCCCTTGTATCACACCGGTGCAAAGATGCACTGGTTTGGAAGCCTGCTGTCCGGCTCTAAGGCAGTATTGCTGCGGGGCGTAAAGCCGGAGTGGATTTTGCGTGCCGTAACAGAAGAACGCTGTACCATCGTTTGGCTTTTGGTTCCCTGGGCACAGGATCTACTGGATGCCATTGACAGCGGACGGGTCGATTTAACGAAATTCCGCCTGAGCCAGTGGCGGCTGATGCATGTGGGTGCCCAGCCTGTGCCCCCCAGCCTGATCCGCCGTTGGCTGAAGGTGTTCCCCCACCACCAGTATGACACCAACTACGGTCTGTCTGAATCCATCGGACCCGGCTGTGTCCATTTGGGTGTGGAAAATGTACATAAAGTGGGTGCCATTGGTATTCCCGGCTACGGCTGGCAGACCAGGGTCGTGGACGAGCAGGGCGCAGAAGTCAAACAAGGCGATGTGGGCGAGCTGATCGTTAAGGGCGACGGCGTCATGCGCTGCTACTATAAGAACCCGGAAGCCAGCGCAGAGGTGCTGAAGGACGGCTGGCTCTTTACCGGCGACATGGCCCGTGTGGATGAAGAAGGTTTTATTTATCTGGTAGACCGGAAGAAGGATGTGGTTATCTCCGGCGGAGAGAACCTGTATCCGGTGCAGATCGAGGACTTCCTGCGCTCCTATGACAAGATCAAGGATGTGGCAGTGATCGGCCTTCCGGATGCCCGTTTGGGTGAAATCGCTGCAGCGATCATTGAAATCAAAGAGGGTGAAACCTGCACCCAGGCAGAGATTGACGAATTCTGTCTGGCTCTGCCCCGGTACAAGCGCCCCCGCAAGGTATTCTTCGACAAGGTTCCCAGAAACCCCACCGGCAAGATTGAAAAGCCGGCGCTGCGTGAGAAATACTGCAAGGGTCGTCTGGTGGAAGCGCAGATCTCCGGTTAAGCTCTTGCTACGAAAGAAGGCATTATCATGGATATGGCAACTAAAATCGGAATGCTTGTGGTGTTCTTTGGCGTGATGCTGGGCGTTGGCTTCTATTGCCGAAAACATGTAACCGATATGGACGGATTCGTATTGGGCGGCAGAAATGTAGGACCTTGGCTGACAGCATTTGCCTACGGCACTTCCTATTTTTCCGCTGTGGTCTTTGTGGGCTATGCAGGACAGTTTGGTTGGAAATACGGCATAGCCGTTACTTGGGTCGGCATCGGCAACGCCATTATCGGCTCGCTGATGGCGTGGGCAATTTTGGGTCGGCGCACTCGGGTTATGTCCCAGCACTTAAACAGCGCAACTATGCCCCAGTTCTTTGAAAACCGATTTAACAGCAGCCCTTTGAAGCTGGCAGCATCTGTTTTGATCTTCGTTTTCCTGATTCCTTATACCGCATCGCTTTATAACGGCCTGAGCCGTCTGTTTGCGATGGCGTTTTATATTGACTATTCTGTTTGCGTAATTGCTATGGCGATCCTTACAGCAATTTATGTGATCGCCGGCGGCTATATGGCCACTGCCATCAACGATTTTATTCAGGGCATTATTATGCTGGTGGGCATTGTAGCGGTGATCGTTGCGGTACTCAATACCCAAGGTGGCATGACAGAGGCGTTAAATGCACTTTCTCAGGTGAGCGACCCCGGGGCATCTGACTCTGTAGGTGTGTTCAATTCCTTTTTTGGACCGGACCCCTTGAGCCTGTTGGGCGTGGTGCTGCTTACCAGTCTTGGTACATGGGGACTGCCCCAAATGGTGCAAAAATTCTATGCCATTAAAAACGAAAAGGCAATCAGCAAGGGTATGATCATCTCCACGGTCTTTGCCTTGGTAGTAGCCGGTGGCTGTTACTTCCTGGGCGGCTTTGGCAGACTCTTTGCAGATAAGGTGGATGTGGCGACCGATGGCTTTGATGCCATTATTCCTGCTATGCTCTCTAATCTTTCACCCTTCCTGATTGCTGTGGTAGTGGTTTTGGTGCTTTCTGCATCCATGTCCACCCTGTCTTCTTTGGTGCTGGCATCCTCCTCTACCTTGACGCTGGATTTTATTAAGGGTGCCATCGTAAAGAATTTGAGCAGCAAGAAGCAGCTTTTTATCACCCGGGTTCTCATCGGGGTGTTTATCACAATTTCCGTGGTGATTGCCATTGTGCAGTATAAGACCAATGTAACCTTCATTGCTCAGCTCATGGGTATTTCCTGGGGTGCATTGGCAGGTGCATTCTTAGCACCGTTCCTGTATGGCTTGTACTGGAAACGGACAAGCGCCGCCGCGGTGTGGGTCAGCTTCCTGTTCTCAACGGCGGTCATGACAGCCAATATGCTTTATAAGAGCCTGTTCCCTGCATTCCTGCAGAGTCCTCTGAATGCCGGCGTATTTTGTATGATTGCCGGACTGGTCATTGTTCCGGTAGTCAGCCTGTTTACCAAGGCACCGGATGCAAAGCACATCCAACGTGTATTTTCTTGTTATAACACCAAAGTTTTGGTACCCATCACCGATGCCATCGGCGAACCCATTTCTAAGGAGGAAACCCAATGAAACAACTAATGCTGGGCAACGATGCCGTTGCCCGTGGACTGTATGAAGCAGGATGCGCCTTTGTATCCAGCTACCCCGGTACGCCCAGTACCGAAATTACCGAGGCGATTGCCAAGTATCCTGAAGTCTACGCAGAATGGGCGCCCAATGAAAAGGTGGCAATGGAAGCCGCTTTTGGCGCATCGCTGGCAGGCCGCCGTTCCTTTTGCGGCATGAAGCATGTAGGCCTGAATGTGGCGGCTGACCCCCTGTTTACCATTTCCTACACCGGTGTCAATGGTGGCATGGTCATTGCTGTTGCAGACGATGCGGGTATGCATTCATCTCAAAATGAGCAGGATTCCCGCCACTATGCCCGCTCTGCCAAGATTCCCATGCTGGAGCCTGCAGATTCTGCCGAGGCCATTGCTTTTACCAAGCTGGCTTACGATCTTTCTGAGGAATTTGACACCCCGGTGCTGGTGAAGATGTGTACCCGCGTTTCCCACTCCCAGAGTGTTGTGGAACTGGGTGCGCGTCAGGAGCATACAGGAGAATACAAGAAAGATATTCCCAAGTATGTTATGATGCCCGGCAATGCCAAAAAGCGCCATCCTGTGGTGGAGGAGCGTACGCATAAGCTGATCGCTTATGCGGAAACTGCCCCGATTAATACCGTAGAGCCCGGTAAGGAAAATACGATGGGTATTATCACTTCCTCCACCTCCTACCAGTATGTCAAGGAAGTGGTAGGCGACCGCTATCCGGTAATGAAGCTGGGCATGATCTGGCCCATGCCTGTGGAGAAGATCAAAGCCTTTGCCGCTTCTGTGCAGAAGCTGGTGATCGTGGAGGAGCTGGATTCCTTTATCGAGTCCCACTGCCGGGATCTGGGCATTGACTGTGAGGGCAAGGCGCTGTTCTCCTGCATCGACGAGCTGAGCCAAAACAAGGTGGCAGCCCAGTTGGCAACTGCACCTGTGGCGGGTGCAAAGATTTCCGATGCCATTCCGCCCAGACCCCCTGTTATGTGTGCAGGCTGCCCCCACCGTGGCTTGTTCTATACCCTGAAGAAGAATAACATCACCGTTTTGGGTGATATTGGCTGCTACACTTTGGGCGCAGTTGCTCCCCTGGCGGCAGTAGACAGCGTTATCTGCATGGGTGCATCCGTGTCCGGCATCCACGGCTTCTCCAAGTCTCAGAACGGCGCTGCAGACAATAAGACTGTGGCGGTGATCGGCGACTCTACCTTTATGCACTCCGGCATTACAGGTCTTGTAAACATGGCTTATAACGAGTCCAATGCCACTGTGATTATCGTGGATAACTCCATCACCGGCATGACCGGCCATCAGCAGAACCCCACCACCGGCTTTAACCTGAAGGGTGATCCCTGTGCAAAGATCGATTTGGAGACCCTGTGTAAGGCAGTGGGCATCAACCGGGTTCGGGTGGTAGATCCCTACGATTTGAAGCAGTGCGACCAAGTGCTGAAGGAAGAACTGTCTGCAAATGAACCCTCGGTTATTATTTCCCGCCGCCCCTGTGCGCTGCTGAAATATGTAAAGCATAAAGCACCGCTGGTGTCGGATGCAGATAAGTGCGTAGGCTGTAAGGCCTGCATGAAGATCGGATGTCCTGCCATCAGCATGGAAAACGGCAAGGCAAAGATCGATGCTACCCAGTGCGTTGGCTGCGGCGTTTGTGAGCAGCTTTGCAAGCTGGGTGCACTGAAGGAGGTTTGACCATGGAAACGAAGAATATTATGATCGTAGGCGTTGGCGGACAGGGAAGTCTGCTGGCCTCCAAGCTGCTGGGTAGACTCTTGCTGACCCGTGGCTACGATATTAAAGTGTCGGAGGTCCACGGCATGAGCCAGCGCGGCGGCAGTGTGGTTACATATGTGCGATTTGGCGATAAGGTCTATTCTCCCGTGATCGATAAGGGTGAGGCAGATTACATCGTGTCCTTTGAGCTGCTGGAAGCAGCCCGCTGGACCGAGTACTTAAAGCCGGGCGGCAAGATTATTGTCAACACCCAGCAAATCAACCCTATGCCTGTGATTATTGGCGCAGCCCAGTATCCGGAAAATCTGGTACAGAAGATGGCAGATGCGGGCATCGATGTGGATGCCTTTGATGCACTGAAGCTTGCGGAGCAGGCGGGCTCTACAAAGGCAGTGAATATTGTGCTCATGGGCCACCTGTCCAAGAATTTTGATTTTACAGAGGAACAATGGCTGGAAGCCATTGAAAAAAGTGTGCCTGCCAAGTTCCTGGAACTGAACAAAACCGCATTTTTGCTGGGCAGAAATGCATAAAACTTAAGAAAAGGAGTGCTTCATTATGGAAAAGTATTATCAGCTGGAAATTGAAACCATGCCCTATGCGCAGCTTCGCCAGCTGCAAAATGAGCGATTTATGAAGCAGATCCGGCATGTGTGGGACAATGTGCCTTACTACCGTCAGAAGATGGAAGAAAAGGGCGTTACCATTGAGGATATTCATAGTGTAGACGATCTGCATAAGCTGCCCTTCTTAACAAAAGACGATCTGCGGGATGCCTATCCCTACGGCTTGAAGGGCAAGCCTTTGGAAGAATGTGTGCGTATCCACTCCACCTCCGGCACTACCGGCAAGCGTGTTGTGGCATTCTACACCCAGCATGATGTGGATCTGTGGGAGGATTGCTGCGCCCGTGCTATTGTGGCCGCAGGCGGCACGAAGGAAGATGTGGTTCATGTGGCCTATGGCTACGGCTTGTTTACAGGCGGTGCCGGCCTTCATGGCGGCTCTCATAAGGTAGGCTGTCTGACCTTGCCTATGTCCTCCGGCAACACCGACCGCCAGCTACAGTTTATGACCGATTTGGGTTCTACTATTTTGTGCTGCACACCTTCCTATGCCGCTTACTTAGCAGAGTTCATTCACGAACAGGGCTTGCAGGATCAGATCAAGCTGAAAGCCGGTATTTTCGGTGCAGAAGCATGGTCTGAGGATATGCGCCGGGATATTGAAAACAAGTTGGGAATCAAGGCTTATGACATTTACGGACTGACGGAAACCTCCGGCCCGGGCGTTTCCTATGAGTGCAGTGAGCAGACCGGTATGCACATCAACGAAGACCACTTTATTGCGGAAATTATTGATCCGGACACCGGTGAAGTGCTGCCTGAGGGCAGTAAGGGTGAGTTGGTATTCACCGCCATCACCAAGGAAGCATTTCCGCTGATTCGCTACCGCACCAAGGATATCTGTATTCTGACCCGCAAGCCTTGCTCCTGTGGCCGTACCCATGTGAAGATGAGCAAGCCTATGGGACGCAGCGACGATATGCTGATCATCCGGGGCGTCAATGTGTTCCCCAGCCAGATCGAAACCGTTTTGATGCAGCAAGGTTATCCTGCAAACTATCAGATCATTGTGGACCGGGTAAACAACTCTGATACCTTTGAGGTCATGGTAGAAATGAGCCAGGATATGTTCTCCGATTCCTTGGCAAAAATTGCTGCGGCAGAGAAGAATTTGGTGGGCGCATTGAAGGCGATGCTGGGCATTGCCGCCAAGGTAAAGCTGGTTGCACCCAAGTCCATCACCCGTAGTGAGGGCAAGGCTGTTCGTGTGATCGATAAGCGTAAGATCTAAGGAGGAGACCAATATGCATATTCATCAGATTTCTGTATTTTTGGAAAACCGGGTAGGTCAGCTGGCTGAAATCACCAGCCTGCTGGGGAAGGAACATGTAAACCTCCGGGCGATCTCCATCGCGGAGACTTCTGACTATGGCCTGGCTCGCCTGATCGTGGATGACAGCCAAAAGGCAAGCTCCATTTTGCTCCAGCATGGCGATATTTTGTCCATGACCCCGGTGTGGGCGGTGGAGGTGCCGGACCGTCCGGCTGGCCTTGCACAGCTTTTGACCATTTTGGCAGAGCGCCATATCGATGTGGAGTATATGTACTCCCTATTCCCCTATGAGGGGGGCTTTGCCTATATGATCATGCGTGTCTCCAATGAAGCCGAATTTTTGAAGGCTCTGAACGAGAACAAGATCCGCGTCATGACCCCTCAGGATTTGGGCTTGAAGTAAACAGGAAAACACCACCTATGGAATCCCATAGGTGGTGTTCGTTATTTTGCGGAGGCTTCCGGGCCGAAGAATTGGCGCAGGGTGCTTATGTAATGCTCCGGGGCGACAGGGTAGCTTAAGCCATGACCTGCACCGGGAATGGTGATCAGTTCTTTTCGGGAAGAACAAGCTTCATATAAGGTTTTGCTCATGTGGCATGGAACAAAATCGTCGGCTTCGCCATGGTAGAAGATCACCGGCAGGCGGCATTTTTTTACCATTTCCAGCGGTGAGGTTTCGTCCAGATCAAAGTGGCCGTAAAGCTTTGCGCCCAGCTTTACAAAGGGGTAGGCCAGCTTGGGAGGAAGCTTCATACTGCGAATTACTGTAGAAATAATTTCCTTGGCAGAGGTGTAGCCGCAATCGGCCAGTATGCCGATTACATTGGGGGGTAATTCCTTGCCGCCGGCCATCAGCACGGTGGCAGCACCCATGGAAACACCGGTGAGCAAAAGCTTCACATCTGCGCCAAAATGGCTTATTGCGAAGTCTACCCAGGTCAGGCAATCCCGATGCTCCCGCACACCAAAGGTGATGGTATTTCCGCCACTTTTTCCGCTGCAGCGCTGGTCTATCAACAGAACACTTCTGCCTACCTGAAATGCCCGCTGGACACCGCCGGACAGATCCCGTTCTGCGCTGCCCCGATAGCCGTGGAACATCAGCTCAATGGGTGCGCCGGGCTTGTATTCATAGAACTTTCCATAGAGCGTCAGGCCGTCAAAGGACTGAACGGAATATTCGGTGCAGTGCATGGCCCTCAGCTCTTTTGTCCATTTTATGATCGATTCCCGAAAGGCTTCATAGACCTCTCCCGGCGGGATTTCAATTTCGACGCTTTCTGCAGCCTTGCGGGGCGGCACATAAAAAGCGATCCGGTAGCAAATATAAGCTGTCAGCAAAACGGCAACAATCAGCACGCCTGCAGCAATCAAAAACCAAATCAATATTCTGCCCCCCTTTTATTTAGATAGTTGCATTGTATCACCAAACAAGGAAAAAATGCAAGGGAATATCTCAAAAAAACAGTGGCAGCGCGCCATATTCCAATAAAATTTTTACGGGGTTGAGAGGGGTGAAGCAAAATATCTTATTTATATAGGTGTTTTTGTTGTTTTTTGCAGATGTACACTTGATTTTCCTAGGCGGATATTATATAATTTATTTCGTGTAAGTCTAACCTTTTGGTAGGCCTATAAACTTTGCATATTTCCATGCGAAAGAGAAAAGGAGAATCATTATGTTCAACAAAAAGACGGCAAAGCGAATCGTAGCCTTCTTCCTGGTCAGCCTGATCATCTGTTGCTTAACAGCATGCTCTATTAAGCTGAACGGAACCTACACCACGAAGGACGGCCTTATTGAGCAGAGCTTTATTTTCAAAGAGGATAACCGTGTTGCGGTGTCCGCTTTTGACCTTGAGGTGGAAGGCGACTATGTGATTGAAGATGGCAAGCTCACCATTACTTATAGCATTCTGGGTCTGAAGTATGATGTGGATATGGACTTCGAAAAGAAGGGCAGCTCCATTTTCATTAACGGCGTTGAGTTTATAAAAGAGTAATACCAGCGTTCGTTGGACGACGAGGAGAGGATTCTTTTGAAGAGATATATAAGCATGGCCCTTGCGGTCCTGTTGTTGCTTACCTGCATTTTGGTAGGCGCACCGGGGGTAGAAGCTGCAAAGGCCACTGAATCCAGAGCAATCGCCATTGTCTTTGACAACTCCGGTTCTATGTACGTGCGCAATAACATGGCATGGTGCCGGGCTACATATGCAATGGAGGTTTTTGCCTCTATGCTGAACGAAGGCGATACACTTTTGATCTACCCCATGAACCCCATCACGGTGGGCGGCGCCCAATACACCATGGAAAACCCTTATAAAGTTACACAGGCTTCTCAGGCATCTACCATTCGGGAAATTTCCACCCCGGATGCGCAGGATACGCCCATTGAGAGTATCGACTGTGCAGCGCAGGGCTTGAAGGGTGTCAAGGCGGATAAGAAATACATGATCGTCCTGACCGACGGTGATATTTTCTATGCAGGCGGCAGTCCGTTAAGTGAAAATGAAACCAAGAAGCAGCTGGATGCCCGCTTCGGTGAATATGCCGGCAAGGACATGACCGTTATGTACCTGGGTATTGACAAGAAGGCAGTTATGCCCAATACGGCAGAATCTGCCTACTTTGCCAAGAAGCATGCAAAGAACTCAGAAGATGTGCTGTCCAGTCTTACGGATATGTGTAACCAGATCTTTGGCCGAGACACTTTGCCTAAGAAGTATGTTTCCAATAAGACCGTGGAATTCGATATTTCCATGAACAAGCTCATCGTGTTTGTTCAGGG
>JAZRNS010000138.1:0-9253 GCA_045648245.1 Faecousia sp.
ATCAAACCCTTCCGGAATCTGACCGTCAAAATCCAGTGCCACTTCCACACCCTGGACATACTCGCTGGTACCTTCCGGAATAAGATGTTTCGGAAGCCACAGACATACCGGTTCACCGCTAATGGACTTCATGCTGCACAGAAGTCCCCACACATCGCAGCCAACCTCTTCGCAATACTGAAAATATTCCGTTGCGGTTTTACCCCGCTTTATGACCACTTTTCTTGCCGGTTTTTCCACAATCTGAATAAAAACGCTCTTCACTTCGCTCATTTCCTTGCTGTCCTTTCGTTTCGAATATTTTATGCCGTAAGGTTTGAATAGATAGATGGGCATAGGACTTATGGAGTACTCATAGGGATTGCATCCAAACTCTTTATAAAATGCCCGCTGATAACCGTCCACACTTTCAAAACCGGAATCGTAGGCCACATCGATGATCTTTACCTTTTCGTCACGCAATCGGAGCGCCGATTTGGACAATCGCAACCGCCGGATATAGACGGCAGGTGTCATATGGAGCAGACTTTGAAACAACCGGTAAGAATACCATGGAGAGTACCCTGCGGCTTTGGAAAGATCCGCCATGGAAATATCCTTGTCCAGATTGTTTTCAATATAATCCTGCATCCTTTGCACTGCGTCAATGCGTTCATCCATCTTTTTCACCACCTCACGCCCAAATCATAAAACATCCCAAAAGGATTTTCTCGACTTTATTTGCCCAAATGTCACAGCCGCCTCCACCGAGGCGGCTGTATTGATCATTTACTTTTTCAATACTTTCTTGCACCAAGTACGTTTGTTGCATTTAGGGCACAGTAAGTGACGTGTAAATCCTCTGTGCATTGCCATCATTACTTCTTTATAGGTTGGCACAATTTCGTAACCGCAATTTTGGCACTTATAGGCACCCACACTCACTTCCAGCTTTAAAGCATAAAAGCACGGTATCAAAAACAAAACACAAACACAAAGAATTGTAACAAGCTGCCACACTCCTTCAGGAATCAAAAATGCGGCAATAAAGATACCTGCAATGAGGGCGGTCATACTTACAATCATAATTGCCCACATAGAAGACCAAATCGTTTTGTTTTTCTTTTCTAATTCCTTCGCCATATCAAGCAAAAGCTGCTCGTTTTTTTGACTGCTGTTTTCCATATTGATTTTCTCCCCACTTAATAATTCATTTACACTGATGCCAAGAATATCACAGAGTTCAAGCATGATTGAAGTATCAGGCATAGTGATGCCCCGTTCCCACTTGGATATAGCTTTGTCTGTGATACCCAGTTTGTCTGCAAGCTGCAGTTGCGTCAGGTTTGCCCTTTTTCTGCACGCAGCAATAAATCTTCCGATTTTAATCTGGTCCATAAGGTGCCTCCTTTCGCATTCAGTATATAGAAACCTGGGAAGAAATCACACCTACCAGCGGTTTAGTGAGGAGAATAAACCTGCGGTAGAGCGAAAATGGCAGCTAGAATAAAGCTTAATAAATAATATCCTACGCTTTAGTAACACAGATTGCTTCTTGCATTGCCGCAATTGTTGCCAAACAACATATCACCAAAACGGTGTAGGTTGGCTTAACAAAGGTGAAAGTCAACGGCAATATGAATAATACAAACCCCGTGGTTTTATTTAATACGGTATGCAACGCCACCAGTTTCTTTCTGCGAACAAATCCCAAAACAATATTGGCAAGCTTAATAACGGCTATCGCGCCGCCCCATATCCACAACCACCCCGGAAGATGGATCGCCGGCAACAGCTTGATCATAGCTGCCACCACAAAAATAAGATCGGCAATCGTGTCCAGCTGACTTCCAAACTGACTGGTGCTGTTTGTTTTTCTGGCAACGATGCCGTCTATCATATCAGTAAAACCGCAGAAGAGATATACGATATAAAATGCCAAGGAAAATGCAGGGAAAAACAGCAATAAAATACTGCCGAGAATACGACAACCGGTAAGTATATTTGCAACATGCTTCGCCATATGTTCACCTATAAATCAAAAATTTTACCAACTGTTCGACATGTCGGGATTCGGTTTTTATCATAAGCACATCTCGCTGGCTTTTGCTGTCATTATATCACACATTGCACGTGGTGGGTTTGGGAGATTCCCAAGTTTGGGTGAACTGTGCCGTCATTTCACGATGCTTGCTAAGAAAATGCCGATGCCATTTTCTTGAATCAGATTATTCTCAAACGCAAAACACCTGACCATGGCAGAAAAGCCACCTGTCAAGTGTTTTGCGCTCTTATGCCAGACGCTTCCGCAGATCCAGTACCTTATCCTCGATTAAGCGGATCGTTTCCAGAAATGCTTCGTCGCTCTTGCCGCTGGGATCTTCCAATCCCCAATCCTCCCGATGGGAGCAAGGCAGGAACGGACATTGTACATTACAACCCATGGTGACCACTACTTCCACCTCCGGAATGTCGGACAGGAGCTTGCTGTGCTGGGTCGCTTCCATGTCAATTCCATGCAACTGCTTCATCAGCCGGACAGCATCCTGGTTGATTTGGGGCTTTGTTTCCGTACCGGCAGAATAGCTTTCAAACACATCGGAAGCCAGCTTCTTGCCTAACGCTTCTGCAATCTGACTGCGGCAGGAATTATGCGCGCAGATAAAAGCTACTTTCTTCATATCAGAAACCCAGCTTGTGCAGCAGTTTCTCTACATCGGTGGCCTTCAGGACCTTGCCCATGGAAACTACCTTCTCATTGACCACCAAAGCAGGCATACTCATAACGCCATACTCCATGATCTTCTCCATATCAGTCACATACTCGACTTCGATTGCAAGACCCAGATTCTGTACCGCAGTCTTGGATGCTTCATACAGATCGTGGCAGTTCTTGCAGCCGGAACCCAGAACCTTGATGGTGTTCTTACCGCAGCAGCAAGTATTCTCTGCCTTGGGCGCAGAGCCACAGCAACAGCCGATCTCTTCTGCCTTGGGTGCAGTGCTGCCGCAGCAGCAACCGGTTTCTTTCTTTACTTCTTTCTTTTTGCCAAAGTTAAACAGTGCCATAATATATTACCTCCGTTTTTTGAATCAACAACAATTGGATGTACCGCAGCAGCAGGAAGATGCTGCCTTTTTCTCTTTACCCGCAAAGAACCGCTTTAAGTTTTCGGGGAGCTGATATTCTCCACAGGTGCAGACATTGGGATGATAGATTGCTTTCAAGATAGCGTCAGCCAGCATCTCTCCGGTGGGAACTTCATAGGTCTTGCCATCGTGTTCAAAGACTCTGCAATCCACCTGCACACCGGCAATGTCTCCGCAGCAGCCGCAATCGGATTCTGTGATGGTATCAAAAATATCCTGTCCATTCACAAGAATTGTGGGAGAGGAAAGGAAACGGTAGCTTGCTGCAATTTCCACCGTGTAGACTTCCTGCTTCCGGTAGCTCAGCTGATACCCGGCCAGTTCCAGGGCAGGCCGCAGAGCTTCCACAACCTCATCCAAAACCGCATCCGTGCCAACGCAGCGGTCACAGGTTTTCAGATCCAGATACAGATACTCGATTTTGATTTCCTTTTTTCCTTTGCTTGTACTGCCGCAACAGCAGCATTCCTCTTTTGCCTGGGGCTGATTTTGCAGTGCGGGAGCAATCCAGCCGGTATCATCTCCTACATAGGCGATGGCACCAACAGGACACAGATTGCCGCAGCCATGGCAGTGGTCAATGCAACCCTCAGGGTTCACCACCACCGGAACGGGTGCTTTGCTCTTGTCATAGACACCGTGGGTACACTTTGCTACACAGGAGCCACATTCCTGGCAGGTCAAAATGTCGATAACAGGATACCATTTTTTTGCCATATTTCATATCTCCTTTATACCAGTAAGAACTGAATTGCGTTGAAGAAATAACCGACGATTATAATGCCAACGGTGCAGATGGCAACAAAGACACCCAGCAGTTTCGGCTTGATGGCTTTGCGGAGCATGATCATGGAGGGAACGCTTAGCGTCGTCACACCCATCATAAAGCTGAGAACGACACCCAGCTGTGCACCCTTGGCAAGAAGGGCTTCCGCGATGGGAATGGTGCCGAAGATGTCCGCATACATGGGCACACCTGCGATGGTGGCAATCACAACACCCAGAGGATTTCCGGTGCCCAGCAGTTGGATGATAAATTCTTCGGGAATCCAGTTATGGATGATAGCACCGATGCCAACACCAATCAGCACATAGGGAGCCACCTTCTTTGCGGTGGAAACCACCTGTTCCCAGGCGTACTGCATCCGGTCTTTGACGGTCAGTTCCTCTTGGGGAACATCCACGGCCTTACCTCTGCGGATAAACTCCTCTACCTGGTTTTCCAGATGGAGCTTTTCGATCAGCGTACCACCGGCTACAGCGATCACCAGTCCCAGTACCACATAGATAACCGCAACCTTCCAGCCGAAAATGCTCATCAGCAGCACCAGACTTCCCAGGTCCACCATGGGAGAGGAAATCAGGAAAGAGAAGGTCACACCGAGGGGCAGACCCGCACTGGTAAAGCCAATAAACAGCGGAATGGACGAGCAGGAGCAGAAGGGTGTTACAGTTCCCAGAAGTGCAGCTACGCAGTTAGCACCGATGCCATGGAATTTGCCTAGGATCTTCTTGGTTCGCTCCGGTGGAAAATAGCTCTGGATGTAGGAGATTACGAAAATCAGCACACCCAACAGTACCATAATTTTGATTATATCGTAGAAGAAAAACTGAACGCTGCCGCCGATCCGGCTGGTGGGATCAAGACCAACGGCTTCTATAAGGCTGCCGATCAAACGATTCAGCCATTGCATTCCCAGGATTTCATTTTGAATAAATGACCACATGGTTATCATCCTTTCATATTCTTATATTGAAATATATCAATGTGTTGTGTTGTGAGAAAGCCGTAGCTTCCTACGGCTTATTTTTCTTTGCAGCAGCAATTATCCGGAACATTGGCTGCAGTTAGAAGCTCACGGAGCATTACACTGAGTTCTGCTGAACTTTCGCTGCAAATGGAGTAGTGCATCCATTTACCCTCTTTCCGCCCGTTGACAATTCCGGCATCGCAGAGGATCTTCATATGATGGGACAGGGTCGGTTGACTGATGTTCAGCGCATCCAGCAGCTTGCAGGCACACATTTCTCCGTTGTGAAGGAGCTTCAAAATCCGAATCCGGTTTTCATCACTCAGAGCCTTGAAAACAAGCACCATGTTCTTTTCGTGAAATTCCATCAAGCCACCTCCTATTGATGTTTGTCGATATAATAGCATATACATTGATAGTTGTCAATGTATAGTGGGATAAAAACGAATTGTCCTTGTTTGTGTCTGCCGCCTCCGGTTTTAGCCGGAGGCTTTCTTTTTTGCCATTAGGTGAAAAATTTTCTTTTCGGGTGTTTCGTTTTTGGGGCAAAAGCGTGCGGTAGGTAAATGAAGGGATTATTTCCGCCAAACTAATTTTACAAAAGGTGTTTAGTTTTGTGGGTTTTCGATGCCTACCAAATGAGGAAGAAAATATTTTTCTTATCGGGGTTGCCTTTTACCCCTCCTTATTTACGGATATATGAGGGTATTTTTGCAAGTCGCTTTTCGGCAGGAGGTGATGGTCACAAGCACCACCTCAAAAAATATTTTTTGAGGTGGGTTGACTTTGCCCCCCTCAAATGTCCGGATATGTGAAAGGACTTTTCCTCGGCAGAATTTAATACCGAAACTCCCCCTCAGGCGATGATCAAAAGCATCACCTAAAGAGGTTTCAGAAGTTTCTTCTGAAACTGGGTTTACAAAAAGGGGTCTGAAAGTCGGAATTAGTGAAGGGACTTTCAAAAAAGTTTCTGAGCCAGGGTTGACTTTTGCCCCTCCTCACTTCCGAATAAGTGAAAGGATTTTCAAAAACCTTTCACCGGTGCCCTGACTTTCGGGGCCGCAAATGTCCGAATATATGAAAGCTTCTTTCAACTGCACCTTGACAACTGAATAACCTGCCCTCCCACAGACTGTGCCAAGACTGCCCAAAAGCACGAGCGCGGCGACGCTGCGGAAAGCCCCCGAGCGGAACGAGGCAGGCCTACATTCCTCCAAAAATTGGAGGAATACAACCATGCTACTACCAAACAAAAAGCGAAAGGAGGACAAGTATCATGGAAAAACTGCACCTTATCAGCGCAGAAACACTGTTCTACACACCCCTTGACCATCCCCGGATGCTGATTGACGGCATCCTATCCAACGGTCTTGCCATTCTGTCCGGCGATTCCAAGATTGGCAAAAGCTGGATGGTTCTATGGTTCTGCTTGAAGATTAGCCGGGGTGAGCCGGTGTGGGGACTTCCTACATCTAAAACGGATGTGATCTACCTTGCCTTGGAAGACAAGGATTGGCGAATACAGCAGCGTACGCAGGATCTAATTGATGTCCCACCGACGAATCTGCACTTTGGCTTCTCTTGCGGCAAGCTAGGTGCTGAGCTGGAAGGACAGATCAAATTGGCATTAAAAGACCAACCCAGTACCGGTCTGCTCTTCATCGATACGCTGCAGATGGTCCGGGACAATGTTTCATCCAAGGTCAACGCCTATGCCCAGGACTATCGAGATCTGTCTGCTCTGAAGAAGATCGCCGACGACCACAACATTTGCATCTTCCTTGTTCACCACAACCGCAAGGAGCATGACGGCAGCAATGTCTTCAACGATATGACCGGCTCTACCGGCATTGCAGGTGTAGCAGACACCTGTATGGTACTGCGCAAAGAAGATCGTTTTGGCAATGATGCAGTTCTCAGCATCACCGGCCGGGACATCGAGGAAAAGCGGCTGAAGCTGACCATGCGGAAAAATGTATGGGAAGTCACGGAAGCACTGGACACTTCCGCCTTGCGCCGGGAGCGCATACCGCAATTCCTTTTTCAGATTGCAGATTACCTGCTGAATGAAAAGCGTTTTACCGGTACGGCAACGGAACTGCTTGCCGCTATCGGCCACGAAGCAACAAAGGCAAATGTAGCCAGCAAGCTTATAACCAGGCACTTCAACGAAGTCTTTAAACCGCTGGGGATTACTATGGAACACAAGCCAACCGCACAGGCCAGATTGATGATTTGGAAGCTGAATGACGATGATGACGGCAATGACGACAAAAGGAGGAACGAGACCCTTGCGTCACTGCGTCAGCAAAATGACGCTGCCTTCTCGCTCCCCCAAACATCGTCACAATCGTCATTTGCGTCATGGGCGGTATTAACCGACCCCGACGATGAGTTGCCCTTCGCATGACGGCCTCTAAGGAAATGGCAACGGCATTTTCTTAGCAAGCATCGCGAAATGGTCCCAACGGACATTCCGCGTCACTTGGGGTAACCCCAAACCCTTACGGAAACGAGAGGAGATAACTATGGGAAAATCAACAACAAGACCACATGAGATCCACCTGCGTCTGAACGAAGAAGAGTACCAGACGCTGGAAACCAACCGAAAGAAATGCAATCTGCCGCAGCAAACCTACCTTCGAAAACTGTGTTGCGGTATTCGCCCAAACGAGTTTCCTCCAGTAGCATATTTTGAAATACTGAAGCTATTAGGAGAAATCAACTGCAACCTTACGCATCTTGCCCTTAGAACAAAATCCGGAGAAGCAATCAATGCGGAGATGTTCTGGAAAAGCCGGGATCTAATCGAGGTTGCCGTGCATGAGTTATTAATGCAATTTTATGGAAAACAGGAGGAATTTGATGGAGAACATCTGCAGTAACTGCAAGACCAATATTACCCCGGTATGGCGGCGTTACACGCTGACCGTTGAGGAAGCAGCCGGGTATTATCACATCGGAGAAAACAAGCTCCGGTCACTGATCGACGAGCATCCTCATGAGAATTTTTATGTTATGAACGGTAATCGAGTTTTGATCAAACGGGCAAAATTCGAAGAATATTTGGATCAGGCAACGGCAGTTTAACCCCTAAAAAGGCAAATGTTATACGGCATCTGATCATTTTTCTGTACAGAGAGCCGGATTTGTGCTATAATTGTTGCGCAAGTCTGGCTCTCCTTGAAGAAAGGAGACGCTATGAGCGAAAGAAGACGCGATAATCGCAATCGCATTCTCCATGAAGGAGAGTACCAGCGCGCTGACGGGAGGTATCGTTACCGCTATATCGATGAGAACGGACAAGAGAATAATGTGTACAGTTGGCGGCTGGATAAGAATGACCGGATGCCGAAAGGTAAGAAGCCTGAACTGTCTTTGCGGGAAAAAGAACGGCAGATCCAAGCCGACCTTTTTGACCACATCGTGACCAAAGGTGGCAACTACACCGTACTGGAACTGGTGGAGAAATATCTGTCGGTAAAGACCGGTGTTCGTCCCAACACCAAAGCTGGATATAAGACCGTGACCAACATGCTGAAGAACGACCCCTTTGGTCAGCTTCGCATTGATAAGGTTCGGCTTTCGGACGCAAAGCTTTGGCTGATTAAGCTGCAGCAGAAGGACGGCAAAAGCTATAGCACCATTCATTCCATCCGAGGAGTGCTGAGACCTGCCTTTCAGTTGGCGGTTGACGATGACTTGATCCGCAAGAATCCTTTTGGATTTGAACTGGCATCGGTCATTGTGAACGATTCTGTGACCCGGGAGGCGATCACCCGGAAGCAGCAGCGGGATTTCCTGAACTTCGTGAAGGAGGACAAGTACTACAACAAGTATTACGATGCCTTCTACATCTTGTTCCACACAGGACTCCGCATTTCCGAGTTTTGCGGTCTTACCATGTCGGATATCGAGTTCGACCAGAACCGGATCCATGTGGATCATCAGCTTCAGCGCACAAGCGAAATGAAGTATGTGATTCAGGAACCGAAAACCGAAAAGGGTGTGCGCTATGTGCCGATGACCGACGAGGTGGCTATGTGCTTCCGCAGGATCATCAAGAACCGGAAGAAGCCGCGGAAAGAACCTATGATCGACGGCCATGCGGGTTTCCTCTGCCTTGACAAGAACGACATGCCGATGGTGGCGCTCCACTGGGAGAAGTACATGGAGCATGTGGTTGCCAAGTACAACAAGACCTACCGTGTGCAGCTGCCGAAGATCACACCCCATGTGTGTCGGCATACCTTCTGCTCCAACATGGCTAAGTCTGGGATGAATCCCAAGACGCTGCAGTATATCATGGGACACAGCGATATCAGCGTGACGCTGAACACCTACACGCACGTTCAATTCGATGATGCGAAGCA
>JAZRNS010000139.1:0-8656 GCA_045648245.1 Faecousia sp.
TTATGATACAATTCCCATAAAGGGGTGAGGCATATGAAAAAATGGATATATAATCTGCTGATGGGGATTTTTGCTGCTGTGTTTTTGGTCAGTGGCTTTTTCTTGGCGCGCTATTTTTGGCAGGTTCGTCAGCATGAAAACACCTACAACGCCCTGTCCGATATGGTGCAGCGGGTGCGGCAGGAACAGTCCACAAAGCCAACCTTGCCGGAGCAGGAGCAGCAGACGGCGCCCATTTCCCCTTATGTTACAGTAACAGACCCGGAGACGGGGGAGCAGGTGGAGCTGCTTGCTGAGTTTGCAGAGCTTTATCTTCTGAATAACGACCTGGTGGGCTGGCTGACCGTTGACGGCACCAATATCGATTACCCTGTGGTACAGGACAAAGAGAATGTAGATTATTACCTGTATCGGGACTTTTATAAAAATAGCAGCCGGGGCGGTTGCCTCTATGCAAAGGAAGAATGTGATCTGTCAGATCCCTCAGACAACATTGTGATCTACGGACATAACACCCGGGGCGGCAACACCATGTTCCACGCCCTGAACGGTTACACAAGCAAAAGCTTTTGGGAAGAGCACCAAACCTTTACCTTCACCACCCTCACGGAGCAGCGTACTTATCAGGTGTTTGCCGTGTTTAAAACCACCGCAACGGTGGGGCAGGGGTTTGATTATCACTGGTTTATCGACGCCCAATCCCAGGAGGAATTTGACACCTTTGTGGACACCTGCAAGGAACTCTCTTTTTACGAAACCGGTGTAGATGCAGAGTTTGGCGATAAGCTGATTACCCTGTCCACCTGCGAATACACCTTGGAAAACGGCCGTCTTGTGGTGGTTGCAAAGAAAGTGGCAGAATGAGCATGGATGAAAATGAAAAGGCCATGCGCTAAAGCTTTTTACATTGTGTTTTTCGGGGCAGAAGAAAATTTCATAACCTACAGATCCTTATTATAATTTATCTTGTGTTTCTACTGTAGATGTGATACAATATGTAGTAGAAAAATGAGAGTAGGGACAGGTTATGAAGATAAAAACAAAGCATCTTCCCTATGAACAGGTCATGGCGCTGGAGCGGCCGAAGCATTGCAATCCTCTGCGTCCCATGTTTCTGTTGCAGTTGGTGATCCGGATCTTGTCTATTTTTGATTTGGCACCGACAAAATTTAAATTCAAGCGCCACGGCATGAAAAAACTGGGTAGGAAAGAACCCTGCCTGATTTTGATGAACCATTCCAGCTTTTTGGATCTGAAGATCGCCTCCCGTATTTTCTTTCCCCGCCGGTACGGCATTGTCTGCACCACGGACGGCTTTGTGGGAAAGCAGTGGCTGATGCGGCTGATCGGCTGTATTCCCACCCAGAAATTTGTCAGCGATATGACATTGATCCGGGACATGGAGTATTTGCTTCACAAGAAGAAAACCAGTGTTCTCATGTTCCCGGAGGCAGGCTATTCCTTTGATGGCCGGGCAACCACCCTGCCCAGAAAAATGGGCGTTTTGCTGAAAAAGCTGGATGTTCCGGTGGTAACGGTGATCACCCAGGGCGCCTTTGCAAGAGATCCTTTGTATAATTGCCTGCAAAAGCGGAAGGTCCGGGTGCGGGCAGATGTGAAATACCTGCTGAGCAAAGAGGACATTCGAAGCAGGTCCGTTGCACAACTGGATGCGATCATTGACGAAGCTTTTGATTTCGATAATTTTGCATGGCAGCAGGAAAATAAGGTAATCATCGACGAGCCTTTCCGGGCAGACGGACTCAACCGCATTCTCTACCGCTGTCCCCACTGCGGCAGAGAGGGCAGAATGGAAGGCAAGGGCATTAAACTGACCTGCCGAAATTGCGGGAAGGTTTACGAGCTGACGGAGCTGGGCTATTTGCAGGCAGTAGACGGACAGACTGCCTTTACCCATGTGCCAAACTGGTATGCATGGGAACGGGGGCAGGTAAGAAACGAGCTGGAAAACGGCACCTACCGCATGCAGGTCAAGGTGGATATTGCCATGCTGGTGGACTATAAGGCGTTGTACAAAGTGGGGACAGGTACGCTGACCCACGATGAAAACGGCTTCCGTTTGGTGGGCTGTAACGGAAAGATCGATTACACCCAGGGTCCGCTGGCAAGCCATAGCCTGAATGCAGATTATTACTGGTATGAGATCGGTGATGTGATCTGCATTGGCAACAAAGATGCGCTGTATTATTGCTTCCCCAGAGGGGGCGCAGATGTGGTTACCAAGACCCGCCTTGCCACCGAGGAGCTTTACAAGCTGAAAAAGAGCCGTAAGGCAAAGCAAACATTATAAAAAGAGTCTGTTGCAAAATTTCGCATTTTGCAACAGACTCTTTGTTATTGCTGGTTGCCGCAACGCCCGCATACATCGTTGTTTTCTGTCAGGGGGTTTCCACAGTGGGAGCAATGGCGGCGGGGAGTTTCGCCAGTTTGCCCCATACCGGCGAACAGATCGATGCGCTTTGTAAAATAGTCCACATTCAAGCGATACCACAGGAAGTAGGCAACTACCAATACGATGGCGAATACAATCAGGGCATAAACAGGGTCGTAGCTGTTATCCACATATTGGGAAACAGCCTGCTGGTAGGCCATGTTAAATACTTCAAACAGCAAAACCTTTTTTATAAAGGGGATAAAGGCTTCGTAATCGCCCTTGGCTTTTACAAAAGTCAAAACAGCCAAAACGCTGGTAGCAATGTTGGCCACAAAGGAAAGCATGAGCCACCATATGCTCAGATAAGTGGCAGAATACTTTACAAAGTCAATGACGATGGTCAAGGCAGAAAAACAAGTCAGCCAGGGTCTGATCTTGGTGTAGAAGGCAAACCATTTTGTTCCCAGAGGTTTGTTGTTTTTAAGGGTATTCATATGCTTCACTCCTTTGTTGTTTCATGTTATTTTTATTATAACACAAAGGCGCTGAAAAGTAAAGATTCTTTGGATGTTTACCCTTGGCCCAAAACCCGCAGAATGGACAGACTCTGATCTTCCTTGCGGGCGGCAAGGCGGGAGAAAACGCTGCCGTATTCCGGGTCAGAAGACAGGGCTTTGTATTGCATTTGCGCCTGCAGGGTTTGCCCGTAGCACCGGCGCAGCTCTGTTGCAGTTGCCCCTTGGGGTGCAGGGGCGGCTTTGGGGGAGGGGCGTTTGCCAGTGAGTAGTGCGCAGATCCCCCTTAGACAAGCGGCATCGGCCTGACATTCCTGAGCAAGCTGCCGTAAAAGTGCGCCGTCTTTTCCGGCAAAGTGGCGGGACAGGTGTAAAAAGGAAACACTTGCACTCTGCTCCTGAACGATCATAGGCATTAAATGGGAAGGCGCAAGGGTGCCGGGGGTTTGACCCTGTACCCGCTGCCAGACCTTAGCGGCTTTTTCCGGGTCATAAGAAGCCATAAACAGCCTCCTTTCTGAAAAGCATTCCTTCCAATATATGCACCCAAAGGGAAAACGGTGCATGAAAGATTTACAAAATTTTCATGGAAAAAGTGCAAATAAGGCTTGCTTTTTTTCTTATGTTGGGTTATGATATAGCCGTTAGCACTCAGGAGGCCGGAGTGCTAACAAAAATAAAGTAGATAAAAGCGGCTTGCCGCGATCTAAATATGGAGGTAAATGTTATGAAACTCAAACCCATGGCAGACAACATTCTGCTCAAAGCCACCGAAGCAGAGGAAACAACCGCTTCCGGTATTATTCTGGCAACCAGCAACAAGGAAAAGCCTGCAATCTACCAGGTCGTTTCCGCTGGCCCCGGCACCAAGGAAGTGGAAGTTACCGTTAAGGCAGGCGATAAGGTGATCGTCAGCAAGTTCTCCGGCAACGAGATCAAGCTGGACGGTACCGATTATAAGTTCGTCAAGCAGGAAGACATTCTGGCTGTTGTTGTGGACTGATTTAGGAGGAATTTATCATGGCAAAAATGATCGTTTATGGCGAGGATGCTCGCAAGAAGCTGCAGGCTGGTATTGACCAGCTTGCTGATACCGTTAAGGTTACTTTGGGACCCAAGGGCCGCAATGTGGTGCTGGGCAAGAAGTTCGGCGCACCCCTGGTTACCAACGATGGCGTAACCATCGCAAAGGAAGTAGAACTGGAAGACCCCTTTGAGAACATGGGCGCACAGATCATCCGTGAGGTCGCTACCAAGACCAACGATGTGGCTGGCGACGGAACTACCACCGCTACCGTTTTGGCACAGGCAATTACCCGGGAGGGTCTGAAGAACCTGTCTGCCGGTGCAAATCCCATGGTTATGCGCAAGGGTATCGAGAAGGCAGTTGCTGCTGCTGTGGAGGCAATCAAGGCAAACTCCGTTCCTGTAAACGGTTCTGAGGATATTGCCCGTGTTGGTACTGTTTCCTCCGGCGATGCTTCCGTTGGCGCGCTGATCGCAGAGGCCATGGAGAAGGTTGGCACCGAGGGCGTTATCACCATCGAGGAGAGCAAGACTGCAGAAACCGGCCTGGAAGTGGTTGAGGGTATGCAGTTCGACCGGGGCTATATCTCCCCCTATATGGTTACGGACACCGACAAGATGGAGGCGATTTTGGACGATGCCTACATTTTGATCACCGATAAGAAGATCTCCACCATTCAGGAGATCCTGCCCATCTTGGAGCCTGTTGTGAAGGCCGGCAAGAAGATGATGATCATTGCTGAGGATGTGGAAGGCGATGCACTGGCAACGCTGCTGGTAAATCGTCTGCGCGGCAACTTCAACTGCGTTTGCGTGAAGGCTCCCGGCTTTGGCGACCGCCGCAAGGAAATGCTGCAGGATATTGCCATTCTCACCGGCGGTACTGTGATCTCCAGCCAGCTGAACATGGAGCTGACCGAGACCCAGCTGAGCGATTTGGGTCGCTGCCGTCAGATCGTTGTTACCAAGGATACCACTACCATCGTTGATGGCGCAGGCGATCCTGAAATGATCAAGGCCCGGGCACACCAGATCCGCGCTTCCATCGCGACCACCACTTCTGAGTACGATAAGGAAAAGCTGCAGGAGCGTTTGGCTAAGCTGAGCGGCGGCGTTGCAGTCATTAAGGTTGGCGCACAGACCGAGGTTGCCATGAAGGAGCAGAAGCTGCGTGTGGAGGACGCATTGAATGCGACCCGCGCTGCTGTGGAAGAGGGCATTGTTGCCGGCGGCGGTACTGCACAGGTCAATGCCATTGCAGCCGTTGAGAAGCTGACTGCAAAGCTCACCGGCGATGAAAAGACCGGTGCAAAGATCATTGCCCAGGCTCTGCAGGCACCCATCCGTCAGATCGCCCAGAATGCCGGCGTGGACGGCAGCGTGGTCTTTGAGAAGATCAAGAATTCCAAGAAGATCGGCTACGGCTACAATGCATATACCCAAGAGTATGTGGATATGATCGCTGCCGGCATTGTTGACCCCACCAAGGTTACCCGCTCCTCTTTGGAGAATGCGGCATCTATCGCAGCATGCGTGCTGACCACCGAATCTCTGGTGGCAGATAAGCCCAGCCCGGAAGCAGATGCTGCTGCAATCGCAGCTGCAGCCCAGGGCGGCGGAATGTACTAAGATAAAAGGGTCTGTTCCAAAATACAAAAAATAATCGATAGCACTTGTAGGGGCGATCATTGTGCGCCCCTACATCCACCACCGAAAAATTATTTCCATAAGAAGAAGGAGTCTGTTGCAAAATTCTGCATTTTGCAACAGACCCTTTTTAATTAAAATGGAAAATGGAAAATTGAAAATTAGGAGCGCAGCGACGTGGCAATCTCAAAGGCTTCTCCTTGAGGAGAAGCTGGCAAAAATCTTTGATTTTTGACTGATGAGGTGTCAAAGGTAGGGCGGCGGCTTGCTGCCGCCATAAAATATATTAAAAAATTCTCTTGACAATGGGGGAATCCTGTGTTAGAATACACGAGCAATAAAGAAGGCTGAACATCCGCCTCACCTTAAGCGTACAGCAAAAAGGTCAATATTCTTGCTTTCCCAATAGGGGTGGCGTATGGATATGCGGATGCTTTGGCATCCGTCTTTTGTTTTTTATGGAGGTGCTTACCATAGCAAAGTTAGATCATCAGCTCAATGAGGAGATCCGGGATAAGGAGATCCGCCTGATCGGTGCCGATGGCGCACAGTTAGGCATTATGTCTGCGGCAGAGGCCAACGAAATGGCAGACGAGCAGGGTTTGGATCTGGTTAAGATTTCTCCCAATGCCGTACCCCCTGTCTGCAAGATCATGGACTATTCCAAGTTCTGCTTCGATCAGAAGAAGCGGGAAAAGGAAGCCAAGAAGAACCAGCATGTTGTGGAGATTAAGGAGATTCGTATGAGTCCCAGCATCGACACCAACGACTTCAATACCAAGGTAAAGGCAGCACAGAAGTTCCTGACCAGCGGCAACCGCGTAAAGGTCAGCGTTCGTTTCCGTGGCCGTGAAATGGCACATACCAACTTGGGTGAGAAGCTGCTGCTGGAGTTTGCAGAAAGCTGCTCTGAAATTGCAAATATGGAAAAGAACCCCAAGCTGGACGGCCGTTTTATGGCCATGTTCCTCACCCCCAAGAATAGCAAGTAATTTGTTTTTCTATACCTAAAGATTCGGAAGGAGATACGACTATGCCCAAACTGAAGACCCATAGCGGTGCTAAGAAGAGATTCAACCTGACCAAGTCCGGTAAGGTTAAGAGAGCCCGCGCTTACAAGAGCCATATCCTCACCAAGAAGGACACAAAGCGTACCCGTCGTCTGCGCACGACTGCTTACACGGATGTGACCAACACAGCTACTGTTAAGAAGCTGATTCCCTACAAATAAGCGAAGGAGGATGTAAGAAATGGCAAGAGTTAAAGGCGCAATGATGACGCGCAAGAGAAGAAATGCTACACTGAAGCTGGCCAAGGGCTACTGGGGCTCTAAGTCCAAGCACTTTAAGATGGCTAAGCAGCAGGTGATGAAGTCTGGCAACTACGCATTCGTCGGCCGTAAGCTGAAGAAGCGCGACTACCGCAGACTGTGGATTACCCGTATTTCCGCTGCTGTTAAGCCCTACGGTCTGAACTATTCCACCTTCATGAACGGTGTGAAGAAGGCTGGCATCGAGATGAACCGCAAGAGCCTGTCCGAGATGGCTATCCAGGACGCAGCTGCATTCGCAGCTCTGGTTGAGAAGGCTAAGGCTGCTCTGTAATTCATTCATAAGCATATAAAACCACGGCAAGAGAAATCTTGCCGTGGTTTTTTGTTGTTTAAAGCGTATAAATCCCTATGGGAATCTGCCCAAAGTGTGGGGCTGTGTGTTAATTCATTGTGCCCTGG
Organism: Faecousia sp.; assembly: GCA_045648245.1. Taxonomy (GTDB): domain Bacteria; phylum Bacillota; class Clostridia; order Oscillospirales; family Oscillospiraceae; genus Faecousia. The sequence goes on from JAZRNS010000139.1 coordinate 7,316, forward strand.
GAGCGGCGGAACAGCTCTGCAATGCGATCTTGCAAGGCGATCGCTTCCGGTGCTTGGGAAGTGCCGTATTGCTCGATCCATTCCACAGAGGCTTGTTGGGCTATTTTCAGGGTTTGCAGATCCAAACTCAGGTTCGCCACCCGGAACACAGGCAGTCCGGACTGACGGCTGCCGAAGAAGTCTCCGGGACCACGCAAACGCAGGTCTTCCTCTGCTATGCGGAAGCCGTCTGTGGTGCTGCAAAATGCTTTCATGCGCTGCATAGTTTCGGAATTTTTGCTGTGGGAGGTGAGAATGCAGTAGCTTTTTGCCTGCCCTCTGCCAACCCGTCCCCGGAGCTGGTGCAGCTGGGAAAGACCAAACCGGTCTGCATCTTCAATCACCATCAGGGTGGCGTTAGGCACATCTACGCCTACCTCAATTACGGTGGTGGCTACCAGCACATCGGCATCTCCGGCAGCAAAGCCGGACATAATCGCTTCTTTGTCTGCACCTTTCATTTGGCCGTGGAGCAGGGCGATCCGCAAATCGGGGAATACGGTCTTTTGCAGCGTTTCCGCCCAAACGGTGGCGGCCTTTAAGTCCAACTCGTTATTTTCTTCCACCGCAGGGCAAACCACAAAGCATTGATGCCCTTCTGAAACCTGTTTGCGAATAAAGGCATTGATACGGGCGCGGTAGCTTTCGTCCACCAGGAAGGTGTCCACCGGCTCTCTGCCCGGGGGCAGCTCGTTGAGAACGGAGACCTCCAAATCACCATACATCAGCAGCGCCAAAGTGCGGGGGATGGGGGTGGCGGACATAACAAGCAAATGAGGGTCGCTGCCCTTGGCAGACAGCCGGGAGCGCTGACCTACACCAAAGCGGTGCTGCTCATCCGCAATCACCAGGCCCAAATCTGCAAAGGCTGTGGCATCTGCAACCAATGCATGGGTGCCGATGACCAGATCTACCTTGCCATCTTCGATTTCCTGACGGGCTTCCTTCTTTTGCTTGGGGGTCAGCGATCCTGTGAGCAGGCGCACAGAAACGCCAAGAGGGCTTAGAAGTTTTAACAGGGAAGCATAGTGCTGCTCAGCCAGAATCTCTGTGGGCGCCATCAGCGCCGCCTGATGGCCGTTTTGAATGGCCAAAATGGCTGCCGCAGCGGCTACCATGGTCTTGCCGCTGCCCACATCCCCTTGCACCAGCCGGTTCATCGGGACATCCCCCTGTAGATCCTCCCGGATCTGAGCAATGGCCCGCTGCTGGGCTCCGGTAAGCCGGAAGGGCAAAGCGTCATAAAATTCTGTCAGATCCCCCCGAAGGTAGGGCTTGACCTTTTTCCCCTTGCGGCTGGCC
>JAZRNS010000140.1:0-1999 GCA_045648245.1 Faecousia sp.
GACCCTGATCGCCCTGTCGGCATTGTTCACAGGGCTGAGCCTTTACGATAATCTTGCCAAACATGCGGGAGCCGGTACGCTGGTTCCTATTACCGGCTTTGCCAATTCCATTGCCGCCCCCGCCGTGGAATTTAAAACCGAGGGTATGATCCTCGGCACCGCAGCCAAGATGTTTACCATAGCCGGCCCGGTCATCGTCTATGGTGTGTCCGCATCCGTAGTGTATGGTCTTATTTATTGGATAACCACATTATTTTAACGGGCGACCGCAGGCTGCCCCTACGAATTCTATCGTATATGATTGTAGGGGCGAACTGCGTTCGCCCGAAAAACCGGACACCATTACGGTGTCCGGTTTAATGCGTATTTTAGAGGGTTGTTCTCGATATATGCCAATATTTCGTCAAAATCCTGCTGATTCCGGATCCCGTGATCATAAAAGGATTTCTGCCAGATTGGCCTGCCAACCTGTTTGGTAATCGATCCTTTGAATTGATTCATTACCCTTGAAATTGTAGGGGCGAACTGTGTTCGCCCGTTCTCATCGGTATCAATGGAAAGGATAAAATGAATGTGATCCGGCATAATGCAATACTTATCAACCCGAACAGCATCATATACAGAATTTAACTTTTTGATTTCATTATCCACAATCATTCCAATATCCGACAACGGAACATTGGCGGGCGAACACAGTTCGCCCCTACGGTCAGACCAGAAGATTTTTTTCCTGTTTGCAGTGCAGACTGTAATGAAATATGCACCGGGTGTGGAATAATCGTAATCTTTAATGCGGATTTGCTTCCGCTTGGGAAGCACGTTTTCATCCATGTTACAGATCCTCGTTCTTGGAGATTATCAGTTCTAAGGAGCCGTCTTCTAATGAGTTATATTCATCCAAATGGAAGTGACAACCGTTTGGGACATCATCCTGCGCCAAATGCAAAAGATGCCTCGCTAAAGAAATTAGCCCTTCACGATTGGCTTCAATAGTCAATGCATCAAATGGTGCAGATGTTTTAATTTTGAAATTTTCTTCCCATACACATTCGATACCATTGTCATATTCGGGAATAGATATTTTGATTTCCTTCATAAGTCCCACCTCGCTTTATTTGCTATAACCAATAGCCTCTGAATAAGTAACTAAGCAGACAGCACAATCCAAATATAAAGGCTAATGGAATCAATATCAGCAGCAACTTCAAAAAGATTTTCAAGGCTTTATTGTGAATGCTATTGATTCGGTGCAGTAGATACTCATACTTGGATTCAAATGGCATAAACAGTATTGAAAGAATAAGTTCCAATATTTCCTCCATTTATACTACACCTCACTTTAGTTCATTATACCACACTGCCTTTTTAAAGTAAATATTTTTAAAATTGGGTCCTAATAGAACACAAATTTATGGGTCCTAAGTTGACACAAGCAGAGGGATTTATCCTCGGCGTCGGCGCGAAGATGTTCACAATCGCAGGGCCTGTTATCGTTTATGGTGTGTCCGCCAGTGTGGTGTACGGCCTAATTTATTGGATAACAACTTTATTCTAAATCAAAGAAGCTGTAAAGAAACCCGAATATTAATTTCAGCATATTTATTGGAAGCCATGTCCCTCGCTGAGGGACATGGCTTTGCCTTTGGCAAAGACGGAGGGAGTGTTTTATCGTATGATAGGACACTCCTCCCGTCTTTTTGCTACGCAAGAATCCAGCCCCCGCAAAGAGGGGGCCCAGTCTGTTAAAAAACTTGTTTTTTGACAGACTGACAGAGGTCAAAGGAGCCGTCAAGACAAGCAACTGGCACTCGTCGGCGTACAGGTGGTACGGTAGAGTGCCAGTTGCGCAGTAAGTCAGAATGCCTTGCGTAGCAAGCTTTTTTACCCCTCATCCGTCAAAAATCAAAGATTTTTGCCCACTTCCTCCCAAGGGGAAGTCTCTGTTCAAAAAACCTTTTGCTTAACCTGCATTTTGACGGTTGGCGGCTTTTTTGACATT
>JAZRNS010000141.1:0-16340 GCA_045648245.1 Faecousia sp.
ACCGCACGCACTGCCTTGTCCCCTTTCCCAAAGGAAATATCCACATGTTCAAAGCGCAGCAGTACTTCTTTTTTCTCCATGGTTCACGCTCCTGATATGTTGAATTCCTGCAGCATTTTCTTGTGCAGATCGCAGATCGCCGCCGGTTTTTCTATTTTCGGTGCCCGGGGGTCTAGTAGCCAGGTTTTGGCAAAATGGGTGCTGGATACCTGAAACATAGGACTTGGGGCAAGGGTGTCGATCTTCAGGCAATAGGGATTTCTGGGGGCAAAGGGGTCGCCTTGGATCTGCGCGTACAAGGAAGGCGGTGTGCCGGCAATACAGTAGAGCTTTTCCCCCGCTTCTGCAAGCTGGGGCAGGCTGGAAAGGAGCGCCCACGTGTAAGGATGGCGGGGGTCGTAAAAGATTTCCTCCGCTGTGCCCAATTCCACAATTTGCCCGCCATAGAGCACCGCTACCCGGTCGGCAATATTTGCCACCACGCCCAGATCATGGGTGATGAAAACGATGGTGTAGCCGAACTCCTTTTGCAGATCCTTCAACAGCTTCAAAATCTGCGCCTGAATGGTAACATCCAAGGCGGTGGTCGGCTCATCGCAGATTAGGATTTTGGGCTGGCAGGAAAGGGCAATGGCAATCACGATCCGCTGGCGCATGCCGCCGGAATACTGGTGGGGATAGTCGTGAAAACGCTTTTCCGGCTGGGGGATCCCCACCTTTTTCATAATCTCCAGCGCCCGTTCCACTGCCTGCTTTTGAGAACACTTTTGGTGCTTGCGGATCACAGATGTGATCTGCTTGCCAATGGTAAGCACCGGGTTGAGGGATGTCATCGGATCCTGAAATACTGTTGCGATGGTGCCGCCCCGCAGGTTTTGCCATTGGGCGGCACTTTTCAGCTTGCTCAGCTCTACCGGCTTATCACCGTAGAACATAATCGATCCCTGACTGATATAGCCGTTGGATTCCAGCATACCGGCAAAGGTTTTGGTAAACACAGATTTTCCGGAGCCGGATTCTCCCACGATGGCAACGGACTCTCCCTGATAAAAATCCAGACTGATCCCCCGAATGGCGTGCAATTCCCTGCCCCGCACCCGAAATTTCACATGCAGATCCTCTACGGACAATATCTTCTTTTCCATGCTGACACCCCTTCGGTTTTATGGCTTATATGTGTGTTCTGGGGTCGGATGCGTCGCCCAGATTTTGCCCTGCCACATACAGCACCACGGTGATCACAGAGGCCACCGCCACAGGAGACCAAAATTCAAAGCCCCAACCGGGGGTTACCATGGCACTTTGGGCTGACTCGATCAGTCTTCCCAAAGACATTTCCCGCAGACCCATGCCAATATAGGACAAAAACACTTCGTAGGAAATATAGGACGGGATCTCCGAGGCGGCAAGAGTTACGATCACCGATGTCATAAAGGGCAATACATTGCGCACCGCCACCCGCCACAAGGGCGTACCCAGACACCGGGAGGCAAGGTTATACTCCCGATCCCGAATGATCATTACCTGGGTGCGGATAAAATAGGCGACGGACAGCCAGCCTGTAACCGTCAGGGCAAAAACCATGCTGAAAAAGCTGGCACTGAGGATCAGCACCACCACAGAGATCAGCAAAATATACGGCACATTGGAAACAATGTTATAAACCTCTGTCATCACTGCATCAAACCGGCGGCTGAATCCCCACAACGCCCCCACTGCCACACCGACGGTCAGGTTGATTAAGGCGCAGAGCAGCGCCAGAGATACAGAAATACCCGCCCCGTACCACACTGCGTCAAAGGTAGACTGCCCCGATGCACCGGTTCCCAATATCCAATGGATATTATAACCGAATTTCTCCATGGCGGCTGTGGGACTCAGATGCTTTGCTGTAGGGTCTAACAGATTGCGGTAGGGGTCTACCGCCGGGTCATAGCCAATCAGCGCCGGGTACACATAGGTAAACACCAGCACCACCGCTAGCAGTACAAGAGCAACTACATTGATGGGCTTGCGAAAAAACGCCCGAAATACACTTTGCCAGTAGGAATAGCGAGGCGCAGCAATCCGCTCCGACTCCAGCATATCCTGACTGACCGGTGCAAACAACTGCTCATCGGTCAAACCGAAATCGTCCATGTTCTCAACCCCTCTTTTCCGTTAGTGTAATGCGGGGGTCTGCCATAGCAATGAGCACATCTCCCAAAATCACCGCAGAAACCGACAAAACCGCATAAAACAGCACCATACCTACGATCACGCCGTTATCATAGGCGTTAATGGCTCTGGTCAGCACATTGCCTGCCCCCGGCACCACATAGACCCGCTCTGTAATGATCGCACCGGTCATAGCAAACAGCACCGCACCGGGTATGCCATGGACAATGGGAATGGCGGCGTTGGGAAGTATATGATGCCCGAAGATCTCCCCTTCAGAAAGACCCCCCGCCCGGGCAAATTTCACATAGTCGCTGTGGATCTGATCCACCAGATACCGTCGCAGCCATTTCATCAGGTTTGCCGCCGCAGGCAACGCCAGCGACACTATGGGCAGTACATACATAAGCCAGGTGGGGGCTTCCATGTCAAAGGTGGTGGGAAGTCCCAGCCTGCCGCCAATGGCTTTGAACAGGAAAATATAAGCCAGCGATGGCACCGCCATAATAAAAACCACATAAGCTGTACCCAGCTTGTCCGGCAGGCGATCCTTCTTCCGTGCCATAAACAGTCCCGCAGGGATCGCCAGCAAATAAGAAATGCCCACCGCGATCATGCCGATGGTAAAGGAATAGCCCAGCTTGGAAAGTCCGCTTTTGCGGGTTTGCACCGCGGTGTAATCGTCTATAAAATAGCCCTGCACCGCCCCTGCCCCCTGAGACAAAGAGCCTGCGGCATACCGGGCGGTGTGCAAATCGTCTGCACTAAACTGGGAAACGCCGCTGGGATAGGTGGTCATTTCATAAGCAAAAGAGCCTTGGGGCATGGTCAGGGTTTCCAGCACCTCCGTGCCGCTGCTGACACTGTAGGATGTGCCTAAATTCAGGCGAATAAAATTCTGATGAACAAAAGGAAAATGGCTGTCGCAGTACAAAAGGTACTTATGCTGTGTGCCGTTTCCCAAAATTGCCGGAGAGAATTTTTCCCCGCCATAGGCAGGGTCATACCAGGTAAACTTCAGCCCTCGCTGACCAATATCCTCCTGCACATAATGGACAGTGTCTATCTGCACAATGCCTGCAAAATACCGCCATAGCCGCCCCAGAACGGGAATATCCCGATAGGCGTAAAGCCGGGGTTCGCCACCGTCTTTGTACTTTTCCGTGCTGCCCTTTCGCTGTCCGTTCAGGCGCACCACCGTATAGCTTCGGCTTTCATATTCTTCCGTAAAGGCTTGCACCCACCGGGCAGTTTCGGGCGTATCCTCAGCCGGTGAACTGCCAATGGTGGCAACCGACCGGTATGCTTCCTCCGCAATGTGTTCTTTTAAATACTCTGCAAAGGGTACATAGTCTACATAACCGTATTTTTCCCATTGCTGCATTTTATAAACTTCCCGGCCGTTTCCGGACTGCTTGCTGTAAACCGGATCGCTGGCAAATATCAGTTCTCTGTCCAAGGCTGAGTAAATCAGCACCATCACCACGCCCACCACGATCACTACAGACAAAAGCCCACGCAAGATCCGTTTTGCCAAATACCGACCCATGTAACACCCCGCCCTTCTTTCTTCCATTTATTATGTAACAAAGAAAGGCTTTTATCCCCACGACGGTAAATTTCAGTTTATCAAACTGATATTGTCGTAGGGCGGGGGCTTGCTCCCGCCCTACGATAGCAATCTATCAAACAGAAATTTAACAGGCGGATGGTATACCATCCGCCTGTGTGCTTACCATAGACCGATATTTTTTGTCATATAGCCTGCATCGTCTGGCAACATGGTGCTTAAATAAGATGCCGGGTCGCCATAGTCCGGCCCCCAGCCGGCGATATCGCAAATGTCATAGTTTGCCTGTGTGCCGTTGGTGATGAAATAGCCTGCATTCTGCCATTGGCGCAGGTCTGCACCCGCCACCAAATTGATAATCACACAGCCGCCCAGTGCCGTCTCCACGGATTTTTTATAGGCGTTTGCCCGGTTGGTGTAATGCTCCACAGACGCAGCATAGGGAAGATCCAAATAGATGGGATTTTGGGCAGACACTGCAATTCCCGCCTCCCCCAGCTCGGCAATCGCCTTTTGCAACGATTGCACTGCCGCCTGTGGATTGTACCAGCCGTCAAAACCGTCTGACGAACCCAGTCCGTCTTCCCCTGCCGGATCCCACACAACCATTTCTCCGCCATCTGCATCGATCTGGGCCTGCACGATTTCTCCATAGAAAGTTCCTGCGGGGAATACAACCGATTCCAGTCCCACGGTTATGGTTACATCTTCTGTCAGGCTTACGAAATTGCCGGGTGTAAAGCTGTTGCGCAAGGATGCGTATTTCAGTTCCTCGCCCACAGACTGGGCGTTATACGCGCCCCTATCCAAGGCAAAGGAGATCGCCCGCCGGAAGTGCACATTTCCCATAGCCGCCTGTGTGCGGATCTGCTGGGATCGGTCTTTTGTTGACGCCAGCGCCCCGTCTGCGGCATTGGCGTAGGCAGTACGGTTCAAATTGTAAAACGCCATAAAGGAGGTAGCGTTAGGAGATGCTACATAGCCAAAAGCTGTAAACCAGCTATCGCCGCCGCTGCGCATATCCTTTTTTGCCGCTTCCAAGGATGCGGATGTGAGTACACAATGATCCAGCACCCCGGACTTCATATCCTGATAGGTTTTCACCACATCTTGCCCGTTGTTAAACAGCCATGTGATGGTCTGCAGACGCACATGCTCCTTATTCCAATAGGTGGGATTTGCTTTGAAAACAATGGTGTTTTCCGTAGTGGCATTGCTCACAAGATATGCCCCGCAATAGGCAATGTTATCTTTACCCTTGCCGTAGGTATAGCTATCAGCAGAGGCATCGTAGCTGCGGCCAAACTGCCCGCCTCGGGACAAATAGAACCCGCGGCACATAGGTGCAAACACGCTGTAGCCCAGCATGGTCATAAAATAAGAGGTGGGTTCATTAAGGGTATATTCCAAGGTATAATCGTCCAGCGCCTTTACCCCCACCTGAGAAAAATCTGTGGTTCTGCCGTCAATATAGTCCCCAGCGCCCACAATCAAATCCTTTACAAGGTATTCCATGCCCCCCTGGGCATCCATCATATGCTGCATGCCGGCAACAAAATCGTCTGCCTTGAGTGTTGCTACCTCACGCCCCTGAGAATCCACCCACAACACCCCATGCCGCAGCCGGAAAGTATAGGTTTTGCCGTCATTGGAAACCTGATAGCTTTCTGCCAACGCAGGCTGCAACACATTTTCTGCATCATAGGCATAGAGCCCATCAAAGGTATTCACAATGGCATCGCCATCCACCGCATTTGAGCTTGCCAGCACATCCCAGGTTTCCGGATCACTGGTATAGGAAGTGGTATAGCTGTCTTTCAGGGTATAGCCCTGCTCCTGTAAATAAGCTTCCGCCCAGCTTTCCCACTGTCCTGTTCCCTTCAGCTGCGCCCATTGGGTGCGCATAAAGGCACGGTCATCTGCAGCAATGGGGGCGGTAGTTACCATTGCCATATAAAACCGGTCTGCATCGCTGCCCCACAGCACCGTGCTTGCTGTGTTGGGTGCCATGCGGGAAATGGCGTAATTGCCCCCTGACGCACTCAGGGGCAGCATAATCCCCGATTGCAACAGCTTTGCCTCCGCAACTGCCATCAAGGCATACCGGCGGGATACATTTTCTTCTGCCAGCGCCCCTTCATAGGCTGTATAAAATTCCTGCAAAGTATCTTCGTAAATGGCACTAGACAGCGCATCGTGATCGCCCCTAAGACCTTCATAGGGGTCGGTATATCCCAGGGTCGGTTGGGTGCTGACCCCTTGTTTTCCCCCGCAACCGGACAGCATCACCATAGAAAGTGCCATAATCCGGCACAGCCATTTTTTTCCATTCAATGCCCATACACCTCCAAAGAATCTGTCCATACCTTTTGCGGATTTTACAGAAATATGCATGGGCGCAAAAAAGGACTCTTGGCGCTGCGCACCAAGAGTCTTTTTTTATAAAATTTAGATAACGCCCTGTGCCATCATAGCATCAGCAACCTTCAAGAAGCCTGCTACATTTGCGCCGGTAACATAGTTGCCGGGAACACCGCAGGTCTTGGCAGCTTCGTCCACACTATGGAAAATGTTGACCATGATACCCTGCAGAATGTGGTCCACTTCCTCAAAGGTCCAGCTTCTGCGGCCGGAGTTCTGGCTCATTTCCAAACCGGAAGTAGCAACACCGCCGGCGTTTGCAGCCTTACCGGGGCAGAACAGCAGGCCATTTTCCTGCAGATACTTGGTAGCTTCCAAAGAGGTGGGCATATTTGCGCCCTCAGCAACTGCCATGCAGCCGTTGGCTACCAGCATCTTGGCATCCTCCAACAGCAGCTCATTCTGGGTTGCGCAAGGCAGTGCCACATCACACTTAACGCTCCACACGCCCTTGCCCTCATGGTACTGAGCGCTGGGACGGGCCTTTGCATACTCGGTAAGTCTTGCACGGCGCACTTCCTTAACATCCTTCAACAGCTCAACATCGATGCCCTCGGGATCGTAGATCCAGCCGGTGGAATCGGAGCAGGTAACCGGCTTTGCACCCAGCTGCCATGCCTTCTGAATTGCATAGGTTGCCACATTGCCTGCACCGGAAACAGCAACAATCTTACCGGCAAGCTGGTGGCCATTGCACTTGAGCATCTCCTGGGTCAGGTACAGAAGGCCGTAACCGGTTGCTTCCTTTCTTGCCAAAGAACCGCCAAAGGACAGGCCCTTACCCGTGAACACGCCCTGGAACGCGGTGGACAGCTTGCGGTACTGACCGAACATGTAACCAACTTCACGGGCGCCAACACCAATGTCGCCAGCGGGTACGTCGGTGTCAGGACCGATGTGCTTATACAGCTCGTTCATGAAGCTCTGGCAAAATGCCATAACCTCACGGTCAGACTTGCCCTTGGGGTCGAAGTCTGCACCGCCCTTGCCGCCGCCCATGGGCAGACCGGTGAGGGAGTTCTTGAAAATCTGCTCAAAGCCCAGGAACTTGAGAATGCTCAGGTTCACAGAGGGATGGAAACGGATGCCGCCCTTGTAAGGGCCAATGGCACCGTTGTACTGTACACGGTAACCGTTATTCACCTGTACCTGTCCCTTGTCGTCCACCCAAGGAACGCTGAACATGATCACGCGCTCCGGTGTGGTCAAACGCTCCAGCAGGCCTTCCCGGCGGTACTTATCCTCGTTCTTCTCCACGACAGGACGCAAAGACTCCAAAACTTCCTCAACAGCCTGATGAAATTCCGGCTGGCCGGGGTTTTGCTGCTTTACCCGGTCAAAAATCTCGTCAACATAAGACATAATGGTTACCTCCATAAAAAAGTTACCACTAGTTTAGCAAAAGCAGCACGAAATTGCAAGAGAAAAACGCAACAAAACGCAAGTTTGTTTCCTTTTTCCTTCATGTAGAATTTTCACAATTTCTATATTTTTCATACATTCCCGGCGTTTTACAAACCGCCTGATTGCAGCATTAAGCACGTTTTCTTTCTTTTCCTTCAAATTCGCTTTAGCTTTCTACTCTTCCGTATAGGGCAACGGTGAATTTCCGCAGTGCCTTGTCGCGGCGGCGGTATACGCTGGACTGCTCTACCCCCAATTCTCCGCAAAGGCGGTCCACACCGCCCCGCTCCGGATAGATGTAAAAGCGGTGCAGCACCAACTTTTCTTCCGGTGTCAGGGCGCTGAGTGCCCGATCCGTTACCCGCAGCCAGAGCCCCGCCTGCTCCAAAGCATTGCGCAGCTCCTGTCGCTGAACCAAATTGCTCAGCAGCTTATCTTCTGCACTTGGCGAACCTTCCTTGACCGCCAGCTTTTCCGCGCTGGCGCTGCGCAAGCTGCGGGCTGCCGCTTCCAGCCGCTTGATCTCCTCCGGCAAATTGGCTGTTGCCTGCCGCATGGCATCGTACCGGCGCAGCTTGTCCATGGCTTCTTCCTTCCAGTTCACAGGAACACCTCCTTCTTCGCTTCGTCCCATGCCCTGCGTACCCGGCAGGGACTGCTGCATAAGTCCTTGGGGCAGGGGCAGGCAGCGCAGGGATCCTTCTGTAAATACTGCCGCACCTGATTGGGCGCTGCATAATGCTTGCCCCCAACCGTAACACCCACCGGTTCCAGCTTTGCCTGCTCCATTTGCTGGCGGGGATAAGCGTGGATCAGCGCCCAGCGGCCTAAAAACCACTTTTGCCAACTTTGACAGCTTTTATTGTCGCAGCCTCTGGGATCTGCCACCCGGGTACAGGTCAGGCAGGGACTGGGGTGTCTGTCAATCTTCATGACCGACACCTCCTTTTTCTGCCTGCACCGACGGCACAGCTGGGCGCCCGCCCCAAAGATCTCCCCGCCGCAGCGGACGCACCAGCCTGCAGGCGGAACTGCCTGCAGATCTGCCGGCGGCCACGGACAACTGCGCCGGGTCGGTTTTACGATATCTTTCTTTAAGTACATTTCTTGCTTCCACACAAATACGCCTCCTGTTCCTTGTTGTGTACTTGTTTGAGTACTTGCTTGCCCTTATATTAGTACTTGTTCGCGTACTTGTCAAGGGGCGTCCAGTAATTTTAGCAGTATTTGTGTACTTGCATAAGTACATAGCAGTTTTTTCTGACACATTGCACAAAAACAGAGCCCTGGTAATATAAAAAGCTGTTTCGCAAAGGAGCGAAACAGCTTTTATATTCTTTAGGCTTCCAGTGCTTTTACAAAAGCAGGCTTATCCTCTGCTCTATAAAATGCCGAGCCGGCGACCAACACATTGGCGCCGTTTTCCTTACAGACCGGTGCGGTATTCAAGTCCACACCGCCGTCCACCTCCAGATGGCAGCCGGGGTTCTTCTCATCCAGCATCTGACGGATCGCCTTTACCTTAGGCATCATATCTGCCATAAAGGACTGGCCGCCAAAACCCGGCTCAACGGTCATCACCAGAATCATATCCACCTTGTCTATGTAGGGTGCAAGGGCTTCTGCAGATGTCTTAGGCTTTACCACAATACCGGGCTTTACCCCGAAGGAACGGATCTTTTCCAGAGCAGCCAAATTGTTTTCCTGGGTGTCTGCCTCCAGATGGATGGTCAGATAGTCTGCTCCTGCCTTGCAGAAATTTTCTACATAGCGAATGGGACGGTCGATCATCAGGTGCACATCCAGCACCGCCTTGGACACCCGACGGATCGCCTTGACCATATCCGGACCAAAGGACATATTGGGCACAAAATTGCCGTCCATGATATCCAAATGCAGCCACTTTGCACCGGCCGCCTGCGTCATCTTCATATCCCGTTCCATATTTGCAAAATCTGCTGCCAATACAGAAGGTGCTAAAATTGCCATATTATTTTCCTCCAATTTAATTGTTTTTTGATTCTTCTATAATATCTGCCAATGTAATTCCCTCGAAGAATTCATCGATCATGCGATCCAGCTTTTCCCACATGGGTTTGGTCTGACAGCAGGTGCTGCGGCTGCAGGCAGCGGGACCTTGGGTGGTGCAGGACACAGCGGCAAGAGAGCCCTCTGTCAGCTTTAGAATACTGCCAATGGTATATTCCTCCGGCTTTCGGTTCAGGCGGTAGCCACCGCCCTTGCCGTGGACTGCGTCCACAAATCCGGCCTTAGACAAGGTTGTCATAATAGATTCCAAATACTTTTGGCTAATACTCTCAGCCTCTGCGATCTCCTTCAGAGGTACATACTGCTCCCCACCAATGAGACCAAAGCGGACCATCACACGCAGGGCATAGCGCCCCTTTGTCGATACGATCATAGCTTACTCGTGGCAGTGCGCACAGTTGGCGCAGTCCGGGAAGAGCTTCTTATCGTAGGGGATACCGTTTTTGTCGTAGTAGTCCTTCAGGGCAGACTTAATGGCTTCCTCAGCAAGCACAGAGCAGTGCAGCTTATGGGCGGGCAGACCGTCCAGCGCCTCAGCAACTGCCTTGTTGGTCAACTGCAAAGCTTCGCTGATAGGCTTGCCTTTAATCATTTCCGTTGCCATGGAAGAAGATGCAATAGCAGAGCCGCAGCCAAAGGTTTCGAACTTCACATCTACGATCACATCCTTTTCAATTTTGAGGTAGATCTTCATAATATCACCGCATTTGGCGTTGCCTACCTGCCCCACGCCGTCTGCGTCCTCGATCACACCCACATTACGGGGGTGCATAAAATGATCCATTACAACTTCGCTATATAAAGCCATAATAAAAGCCTCCAAACATTATAGTATATTTACGAATTGACTATTGTCGATTAGAGAATGTATTCTCTATCGCCGTTTTGCAGATCACGCCACACAGGAGACATGTTCCGCAAAGTTTCCACCACCTGAGGGACATGCTCCAAAATGTGTGCAATTTCCGCATCGGTGTTGTAGTGGCTAACAGACAGCCGTAAAGAACCGTGGGCAACATCATGCACCCGACCAATGGCCAGCAGCACATGGCTGGGGTCCAAAGAGCCGGAGGTGCAGGCAGAGCCGGAGGATGCACAAATACCATGCATATCCAAAAGCAGCAGCAGCGCTTCACCCTCAATGCCCTCGAAGCAGAAGCTTACATTGTTCGGCAAGCGGTTTACAGGGTCGCCGTTTAAGGCGCAGTGGGGAATTTTCCCAAGACCATCGATCAGCTTGTCCCGCATAGCTGCAACCTTGGCGTTGTTCTCGTCCATATGGTCGCAAGCATCCTTCAGGGCAGCCGCCATACCCACAATAGCAGGCAGGTTCTCAGTACCGGCACGCTTGCCCCGCTCCTGAGCGCCGCCCTCGATCACATTCACAAGGGGCAGACCCCGACGGACATACAGTGCGCCCACGCCCTTGGGGCCGTGGAACTTATGTCCGGACAGGCTGAGCATGTCAATGTTCTGTGCCTTTACATCAATGTGCAAATGACCGGCGGCCTGCACTGCATCGGTGTGGAAGCATACACCTGCCTCCTTGCAAATTGCGCCAATTTCCGCAATAGGCAAAACAGAGCCAATCTCGTTGTTAGCATACATACAGGTTACCAGGCAGGTATCCTCACGAATGGCATCCTTTACCTGCCCGGCGGTGATGTTATGACCGTTTTTCACATCCAGCAGTGTAATTTCAAAACCTTCCTTTTCCAGACGGCGGAGGGTGTGCAGCACCGCATGATGCTCAAAAGCAGTAGAAATAATGTGCTTTTTTCCCTTCTTTGCCCCATAGTAGGCTGCAGATTGAATAGCTTGGTTATCTGCCTCACTGCCTCCGGAGGTAAAAATAATCTCCCGGGGCTCACAGCCAAGGCAGTCCGCCACAACCGCTCTTGCCTTTTCCAATTCTTCTTTTGCTTCCTGACCTACTGTGTGCAGGCTGGAAGGGTTACCGTAAACCGTTTCAAAACAGGGCATCATCGCCTGCAGGGCGAGGTCGCTGATCTTGGTGGTTGCGGCGTTATCCGCATATACTTGCATCGGTTTCTCCTCCAATGATATTTACCTAGTTATTGCATAGGTATATTACCACTATTTACCTACTTTGTCAATAGGCATATGCCTCCCGTCAAATTTCAGTTTGACGAACAAGTTCTTAAAACATACGTCATTGCGAACCAGTGCGCACACTGGTGTGGCAATCCGTTCTTCTAATGAGAAAGTGTTTCTATTTGCAACACTTTTGGGGGATGCGGTTTGCCACGTCGCATTCGCTCCTCGCAAAGACGTGGCGGTACGCTTTCCGGTCATTTTGCATGTTTATCGGGCAAATGCCCGATAAACAGGAATTTGCACAACAATGACAATTTTTTCTAATTTCCCCATTTGCGCCCTGATTTTTCGACTTTTGCATCGGTTACATTTATCAACCCGAGGAATATTAACAGAGCAAACATTGCAAATGGAGGACCGGAAAATGAAACGATTCAGAAATTGCATCGTCTTAACGCTTTTTTGTATATTTTTATTGTGTCAAGGCGTTAGTGCAGCAGACCTGCTGATCCCCGGCGGTCAGCTTATCGGTATGGAGCTGCGGGACAATACCGTAACCATTGCCGCCTTTGATGAGGAACTGGGCACAGACGCAAAGGAAGCCGGTTTAAAGGTTGGAGACCGGATCGTCAGCATTGATAACCAAAAGGTGCATTGTGCCGAAGATGTGCGTCATGCACTCACCCGCTCCGACGGGCGGGTGGATATTTCTGTCTTGCGGGAGGGTAAGACAAAAACTGTCGCCCTATCGCCCCGCATCACCACAGAGGGACCTAAACTGGGCCTTTATTTAAAGCAGGGACTTACCGGTGTTGGTACCGTAACCTGGTATGACCCGGACAGCGGTGCTTTCGGGGCGTTGGGTCATGGGGTCAATAACAAAGACGGCACCCTTTTGCATATGGAAGAAGGCAATGCCTACGCCTCCGGAATTTTGGCTGTAAAAAAAGGCAAAGTGGGCGAACCGGGTCAACTTATGGGTTGCCTGAAGGGGAGTCAGGTGCTGGGTAAGCTGAAGAAAAATACACCCCAGGGAATTTTTGGAATTCTGGATTCTTCTCTACCCGGTCAGGCACTTCCCATTGCCTCTGCCGATGAAGTGAAAACTGGCTCTGCCCAAATCCGTTCCACAGTAAAAGGCGATCAGGTTCAGGAATATTCTGTGGAAATTCTGAAAATCTATCCAAACACAAAAAGCGGTTGCCGGAATATGCTTCTGAAAATCACCGATCCTGCCCTGCTGGAAGCCACCGGCGGCATCGTCCAAGGCATGTCCGGCTCGCCCATCATCCAGAACGGCAAGCTCATCGGCGCAGTTACGCATGTGCTGGTAAATGATCCTACAATGGGGTACGGCATTTTCATCGAGAATATGCTGTCTGCCGCTTAAGGAGGAATCATAATGAATTTTTACAACATCCCAATTGGTTTTGGCTTGGCGCTGTCCGCCAACACCGCCGCTATGAACCGCTATGCCCACCTTTCCGAAAACGAAAAACAACACATCCTGAACAAAGCCCACAATGCAAAAAGCGAAAAAGAAATGTACGCACTTGTGGCAAGCATTGCAAACGGCACCATACAATAAAGAAAAGAGCAAATCTGTCTGCCACAGATTTGCTCTTACTTATTCATATTCGGGTTGTTGGTTCTTCCCAGCAAATAATCCACGGAAACCTTATGGAAATCTGCAATCTTGCAAAGGGTTGTGGTGGGAATGTCAATATCACCTCGTTCATAATTGCTGTAAACTCGTTGACTGCAAGACAGGATTGCGCCCATTTGGGTTTGTGTCAAATCCTTATCCTCTCTCAGATCACGGATTCTATGATAACAAGGCAACTCACACCACCCCTTTCCAGAATAAAAATATTATACCCTAGAAAGTTTTTCGCTATTGACTTTTAGCGGATTTTTCGCTAGGATATTATTACACTTTTTTTAGACAGGAGAAATGCAAATGAGTAAAATCAAGCTTATTTTCGTCACAATTATCACACTTCTAATTTTGACTGCCTGCAGCACGCAATTAACTACCACAGGCTGTCGGGTAATCCACGAAGAAGACAAATATGTGACCTATCAAACCGTCTGCGACAATTGTGGCTACGAATATGGAGATCCCACAACAACCCACGTTTCCAGCAAGTTAATGTACTCGGTAAATTGTACCCGGTGTGGTGAAATCATATATGTGCGACTAGAGCGCAAATAACCAAGCCTGCACTTTACCATTCAAGGAGAGATAAAAATGAAGAAAAAATTATTTTGCCGTTTTTTTGCCATAACAGCCTCTGTTCTTATGCTGTTATCAGCGCTATCCGGATGTCAAAATAAGAAAAAGTTCGATTCGGCCGAGTCTATGATATCTGAGTTAACCGGCACCTATTGCGCACTATATAGTCATACCGGAGAGCGAGTTATCATTGACGGAAGTCGTGTGATTAAATTCGACATTGACGAGCTTTTTCCACAGATAGTAACTGATACAACCTTTTGGGAGAATTTCCCCAATGAGGACTGGGAAACTTTTGATATTGATGTATTGCTTAATAAACCCTATATTAATACCAAGATTATAATAGAGCCCTTAACCGTCAATGTTGAAAAGTCAACAGTTTCCGATCTGCTCGTAAAAAAAGATGGATCATTATTTAGTGAAGAAGAGGAAGGTTATCTGCTAAGCAAAACATCCTCCGATTCTATTTATCCTACGGCTGAGATGCAGGAAAAATTTGCAGAATATCTTAATTACCTGCAAGAATACGAAAAATCCGCTATTATTGCTGAGGCAGAGAGTAATTTTTCTCAAAAGCAAAGTGATTTGGACTCTGCCTTATCCTCTGCCACATCATCAGAATCCTCTTCCAAAAAAAGTCCTGCTGATGCAGACACCATTGCCAATTGTGCGTTCACTTTAGTAAAGGAACATCTAAAGTATCCCCGCACTGCTTCGATGAATGGTTATTCTCGTTCCCCTCAATATGATTCCTATGGGCGCGTATGTACACTCATTTCCGTTACCGCTCAGAATGGTTTTGGAAACTATATTACAGAGGACTATTATGTCGTACTGCAATCATGTTCTATTTCCGGACACTACACCTATAACTCACACATAGATAATTACACTAAAAACGAGGACTACCTTTCTTTTCTTTTAACCATGAATGATTGGAACGAGGACCCCAACGCCGACAGCGCCAAAGAACCATCCTATAACGAAGCAATACAGTTAATAGAAGACAAGAAGTACCAGTTGGCTACAAGTAAACTAAGTGCTCTGGGAGATTATAAATCGTCTGCAAAGCTAAAGGAGGCTTGCATTAACCTTTCTATTGCAGAAGAGTATAAAAAAGCAATTGACCTCTTTGCTAAAGAAAAATATCATGAAGCAATCGAGGCGCTGTCCTCTTTTCTTGATACCTACAGTAATGGTTGCCTGAAAGCTGAGAGAGTAATCACTCTTTGTAATATGGCTATCAATAATACTTCCGGCAATAACGACAATGCATCCGATAGCGACAACACCTCTAACGGCGGTAACACCTCTAACGGTGGTAACACCTCCAACAGCGGTAGCACCACCAACGGCGGTAATACCTCCAACGGCGGTAACACTTCTAACGGCGGTAACACCTCTAACGGTGGCAACACCTCCAGCGGGGGAAAGACTTCCAACAACGGCAACGCCTCCAATGGTGGCAACACTTCCAATGGTGGTAACACTACACAACAGCCTACTGTGTGTTCGCACAATTACACAAACGCTACCTGCACGACACCCAAAACCTGCGCCTTGTGCGGCCAAACAACCGGCTCTGCATTAGGTCATAACTGGAATAACGCTACATGTTTAACTCCCCAAACCTGCATAACATGCGGAACAACCACTGGTAGCACTGCAAGTCATAAATGGAAAACCGCAACGTGTACAATGCCGGAATACTGCACAGCATGCAACGAAACACGAGGAGAGGCGCTTGGACATCAAATGCTTTTTACTAAATGTAAAAATGACTCGTGTAATTACGTCGATTATAGTTGCATTGCTGACACTTATACAAACGTTAGCGTAGATGCTTATCTTGTTGGAACAACAACAGGGGTTGATGTAAATGTAACAAATGTATCAATTAGCCATTCTGGCGTACTCAGTTTTACGTTTAATGAAAAAAACTATAACTTGACCGTTAAGCAAAACGATAAAAGTCAAGATCATATGGGATATTTCAGCTGTTACCTTGATGGTGTTTTAATTGAAGATGTAGATTTTAGAGCAGGCAACCAATCGTATTATAATGCTATTTATTTAGACCGCTTTATCGCAGATGGCTACAGACTCTACATCTATGCAACTCGATAATCGCAATAGATTCAACTATATAGTAAGCTGTTGGTCCTAATATAACACACTCCATAAAAATTTAATGACCTATCTTACAGAGGAATCGCACTAATTCGGTGCGATTCCTTTGCTTTTGGGGGAAATTTTTGAAAATAAGTAATATAAAAATGTGTTGGTCCTATATTGACACGTGCGTGTCCGGCAGTCCCATCATCCAGGACGGCAAGCTCATCGGCGCAGTTACGCATGTGCTGGTGAATGACCCGACAACGGGATATGGAATATTTATAGAGAATATGTTAGCCGCAGCAGCATAACGGGCGATCGCAGATC
>JAZRNS010000142.1:0-13535 GCA_045648245.1 Faecousia sp.
CACTATATTCCCTGAAGAATGTGAATGTGATGGTGCGTTTTTACAGGGCAAATTCAAAAAATGAACCAAGCATCCTCAAAGATGCTTGGTTCATAACAGTCTGTCAAAAAAACTTGTTTTTTGACAGACTGACAGAGGTCAAAGGAGCCGTCAAGACAAGCAACTGGCACTCGTTGGCGTACAGGTGGTACGGTAGAGTGCCAGTTGCGCAGTAAGTCAAAATGCCTTGCGTAGCAAGCTTTTTACCCCTCATCCGTCAAAAATCAAAGATTTTTGCCACCTTCCCCCCAAGGGGAAGGCTCTGTTTAAAAAAACCTTTTGCTTAACCTGCATTTTGACGGTTGGCGGCTTTTTTGACATTCTGAAATGAACCAAGCATCCTCAAAGATGCTTGGTTCATAAAATTTATTCTACTTCAAAATCTGTTTCGTCCACATCCAGCACATCCAGTTCCTCGTCGCAGCACGGGCAGAACCAGTCGCCATACTTTTTCTTGCAAGTATTCCATGTGTCCTTCGTCCAGGCGACGATTTTATCGCCAAACTTAATTACAACAAAAGCAATGCCGGCAATGGCTGCAATTACGGCAACGATCTTCAGGATTGTATTCATAACCTTCATAGAAATACCTCCAATATCTTATTTTCTATAACCAGTATAACCAATCCAGGCGAAAAAAGCAATATAAATTCTTGTAAAAAATATACTTTTCTCAAATATAGCCATACATGCCCCGAACGCTTACCTCACCGGAATTGACGGTTTCAACACAGCCGTCTGCAAAACGGACGATCAAGCCACCGTCAGGATCTAAATCCAAGGCTGTTCCATAGGTTTTTTTGTCCCCCCGAACCAGCACAATATCCTGCCCCAAGGTCATACAGTCAGCCCGATAGCGGTCCAGTATGGTGCTTTTCTCTGTCAGCAGTGCGCCATCCAGCTTCACCAGCGCCTGGATCATAGCGGCGGCCAATTTATAGCAGGGAATAACCTGTCCGGAAGCCATAGAAAGGGAGGTTGCTATGTTTTGTAATTCCAAAGGAAAATCTTCCGTTTTTTGCAGGCAGTTAATGCCAATGCCAATAATGGCATAGTCTGTCAGCCCGGCATGGGCGTTAACAGACAGCTCTGTTAAAATACCGCCCAGCTTTTTCTTTTGCCAAACAAGGTCGTTTGTCCATTTGATTTTTGGACGAATCTGTGCCGCTAGCTCTACAGCATCGCACATAGCTTCTGCTGCAGCGCAGGTCAGATGCATCAGCTGGGCTGGGGGGCAGTTAGGACGGAGAATGACAGACAGGTAAACACCCATGCCTGCAGGGGAGGAAAAGCTGCGGCCCTTTCGACCCCGACCACCGGTTTGCTTGCCTGCGATCAGCACTGTGCCGTGGGGCGCACCTGCTTGTGCCATGCTCTTTGCTTGAGTATTCGTGGAATCAATGGTATCATACCAATGCAGAGTGTCCCGCCAGGGACACTCTGCAGATAAGTATGTAAGAATTTGTTCTTTCATATTAGTCAATGTCGCGGACAACCTCTTCAGGGGGTGTGTCCAGCATTTCCGGATGGCGAAGCAGATGACGGTAGTGCTTGAAGAAGGTGGCGTAATAGTAGCCGTCGACGATACGCTCGTCCAATACGAACTTTACATCAATGTACTTCTTCTGTACTACGGAGCCGTCTTCTTGAATCTCCAATGCACGGCGCTTACAGCCGAACGCACCGAATACAGGCAGGTTGCCGAAATCGTACAGATGGTGATAAATAGGTTTAATACCCAAAGAACCCATAGAGGTGAAGAACAAACTGCCGTGGAATGGGCTCAGCTCCAGCAGGAACTTGGGAAGCAGCCCAAAGTAGTCCAGCAGCTTCAGCAGCCAAACTGTAAATTTCAGCACCACACTGGGAATCAGGTTCAAATAGCCGATCAGGCTGTCCAGATTGGAATCCAGCTCTTGGGTAGCCTTAACACCTTCTACTGCGGCATTGAGCTTGTTGTAAACATCTGCAGCCGTATCCCGGGGATTCAGGTGTACCTTAATGGAGGTATCGGGGGAATCCACAGTCATTTCTTTTTTAATGACCATGCAATACTGAATATCCTCGCCCCGGGAGAATACCTTCTGACCGGAAATAAACCGGTTTAGCTGGGGATACTTGGCAACACCCCGCACATAGGCTGCCAGCAGCACATGGGTCAGCCCAAAGTCGGTCAAGCCCTCTCTGCGCTTTTGGCGAATGTAGCGCTCCACATGGGTGATCTCAAAGGATTCCTCAAACAGGTTGGAGCAGGTGTTTCGCTCCACCTGAAAATAAGCGGTGATCTGTGCCATAGGAGACAGGGTGCGAATACGCCGCCCGTCGCTGCGGTCGCCCCAAGTGGGATGATACTCGCCGGCAGGGTGGACACGAATGGCAAAAACCATGAAAATGAAGCCCAGGGTCATTAGAAGATCCGGCGCAAGGTCTGTCAAAACAGACCAGTTGCCAGCCGTTAGGGCGCCCCGATTCAAATAGACCAAGGCTGCAGTGGGGAAGGCAAGCAGGGGGATCAGCACCAAGGTCAGCTTTTCCTTGCCGCTGGTGATCTGGGTGTAGATCACGGCCATAAACAGCAGGGCAATGATGTAAAGCGCTACCACCAGCTTGTCAAAGCCCAAACCGGCAAAGACAAAGCCGTAGTAAATGGCCAGAAGCCAAACGGGAATCGCGGTTTTGTAAAAGTGTTCTTTTCCGTTAATGAGGGCAATGAGCACATAGAGCAAAGCTGCCACAACCGGCAGAACGATTTGACGCCACACCTCCAGTGATTCTGCGGTCCCTTTCACACCGCCAATCACAATGCGGGCCACTGCCGAGCAAACCATGCAAAGTGCCATCAGCCATGTCAGCACGCTTTTGCGGCTGAGATAAAAATGTGTTTTCTTTTCCATAACAAACTTATTATACCAAAAGCCGACGATTTTGGCAAGAAAAACATCAGCATAGCCACGCTATGCTGATGTTTATATCTTATAAGATATCCTTGGTTGCGGCAATGTAGGCAGGGGATGTGCCGCAGCAACCGCCCAGTAAGGTAGCGCCCATGGCGGCACACTGGCTTTGGATCTGGGCAAATTCTTCCGGCGACATGGGATAGTGGGGGAGGTTGTCTTCTCCAATCACCGGATTGCCTGCGTTGGGCTTGCAGATCAGCGGGCCCTTCACCTGCCTGCGCAGCTTGCTTACAAGGTAAGGTGTCATTGTGTCCGCCGCCACGCAGTTAAAGCCAACAGCGGCAGCACCGACTTCCTCCAGCTCCCGCAAAATGCCGCCGGCATCCATGCCGGAGAACAAAGAGCCGTCTGATTGCATGGTGAAGGTATACATGGCCGCGCCTGCCCCTTCCAATTCTGCGGCGGTGAAGATCGCCTCGGCTTCCTGTGGATACAAAAGGGTCTCTGCCGCCAGCAGGTCAGCACCGCCGTCTATCAGACCTTTGATTTGCCGGCGGTAGTTTTCCACCAGTAAATCGAAGTTTTCCGGGTCATAGCTTTCTGTAAAGGTGGCAAGGGTGGTCAGATTTCCGGCAACCAGACAGTCCGGCGCAGCCGCGCGGGTCAGGCTTACCAAATGGGCGTTCACCGCTTCTGTCTGCTTGGCAAGATTTACTCGTTCCAGGGCAATGGGCTGGGCCTGAAAGGTAGGGGCATATAAAATTTGACTGCCCGCCTGAGCATACTGCCGCTGCAGCGCCACCAGCGCCTCGGGATTTGCTAAGATCCATTCCTCGGAGCAGCAACCTCTGGGCATACCGGCCTTTTGTAAATTCGAGCCGGTAGCGCCGTCTAAAAGACGGACACCGGACGCGATTTTTTTCTGTAATTCTTCTCTTGTGAGCATAGAAGTTTCCTCATTTACAACATATAAATTTCTGTTTGACGGTGTACACCAACAATCCGTAGGGGAGACCCGTGGTCGCCCGCGGGCGGTCGCAGACCGCCCCTACACCCCGATAAATAGAAATTTGAATTGTTTTTCTGTATTGGTAATATTATAATCCAACCTGGGAAAGATTGCAACAAAGATTGACGCAGAAGGGAAAATCTGTTAAACTGAAACAAATTATAATAAGGAGAAAAAAGCGATGAAAAAGACTGTATTAAGAGAATATGCCCGCTTGATCGTCCGCTGCGGCCTAAATGTACAGAAGGGTCAGGAAGTGCTGGTGCATGCAGATTTGGACCAGCCGGAATTTGTAAAGCTGGTCGTAGAGGAATGCTATAAAGCAAAGGCAAAGGAAGTTACGGTTTTGTGGAACTACCAGCCCTTGCAGAAGATCCATACCCGCTATCAGTCTGTGAAGACTTTGGGCGAAGTGAAGGCTTGGCAGAAGGAACGCCAGCAGCATTATTGCGATGCGCTGCCTTGCAGACTGCACCTGATAAGCGAAGACCCCGACGGCCTGAAAGGCGTAAATATGAAGAAGCTTGCTCAAGCACGGCAGCTGAGCTATCCTATTTTGAAGCCTTATATCGACCAGCGGGAGAATAAGCAGCAATGGTGTATTGCGGCAGTTCCCGGTGCGGCATGGGCAAAGAAGGTGTTCCCGGGTCTGCCCAAGGGCAAGGCCATGGAAAAGCTGTGGGAGGCAATTTTGTTTACTGCCCGGGTCAATGACGATCCTGTTAAGGCATGGGAAGAACACAATGCCAATCTGAAGGCCCGGTGCGATTACCTGAATAGTTTGGGTATTAAGAGCCTGCACTATACCGCAGACAACGGCACAGACCTGACCGTTGGTCTAATTAAGGAAAGCCGTTTCTGCGGCGGCGGCGATACCAGCCTGCAGGGCGTTTATTTCAATCCTAACATTCCTACCGAGGAGTGCTTTATTTCTCCTAAGCGGGGCGAGGCAGAGGGTATTGTTTACTCCACAAAGCCCCTTAGCTATCAGGGACAGCTGATCGACAATTTCTTCATGCGCTTTGAAGGCGGTAAGGTTGTGGAAAGCGGCGCGGAAAAGGGCGCAGAACTGCTGGCAACCCTGATCGGTATGGACGAGGGAGCAGCTTATTTGGGCGAATGTGCCTTAGTGCCGGAAGCAAGCCCCATTGCCGAAAGCGGTCTTCTGTTCTATAACACCCTGTTTGACGAAAATGCCGCCTGCCACCTGGCCATCGGCATGGGCTTTGCCGATACCATTGTAGATTTCCAAAACAAGACCTTGGATGAGTGCCGCGCGCTGGGCATTAACGATTCTATGGTCCATGAGGACTTTATGATCGGCTGCAGCTCTATGAATATTGATGCAACCACCTTTGACGGTAAGGTTGTCCCTATTTTCCGCAACGGAAATTGGGCATGGTAAAAGAAAAAACAAAAAAAGCGAAAAAAATGCTTGCATTCTGATTGTTCCTGTGGTATGATATGCGGGCGATTAAAGATTGCTAGGGCAATTGCGCCCTTTTATGCCATGAGAAAGAGGTGAACAAAATGAAGGAAGGTATCCATCCCAATTACGAACAGACTACTATTCGTTGCGCTTGCGGTAACACTTTTACTACCGGTTCTACCAAGAGCGACATCAGAGTTGAAATCTGCTCCAAGTGCCACCCCTTCTATACCGGCAAGCAGAAGCTGGTTGACACCGGTGGACGTGTTGATCGGTTCAACAAGCGTTTCAATTTGAAGTAAGACGAAATCCGTACCGCAAGCGTGGTACGGATTTTTTCTTTTCTCCACAGGATTTTTTCCTTTTTATATTGTATGCTGGCAGGAATATGTGTTATAATAAATAAAATGTGCGCATTTGCCTATGCGGAGGAATAACATGGAATCGAATTTTGAAACAAAACAGGAGCGGGCGGTGCTGGTTGGTCTGAACGCAGACTGCTTCAAAAAAGAACAAACCGCTACCGACGAGACACTGGAGGAGCTGGAAGCTCTTTTGGAAACTGCCGGCGGGTTTTGCACTGGAAAGGTTTTGCAAAATCGCCATACCCCCGATCCGCACAGCTTTATTGGCGAGGGCAAGGCTCAGGAGGTACGGATGCTGGTAGAGTTTACCGAATCTACCATGGTTGTGTTTGATAACGAGCTTTCCGCCGGCCACATCCGGGCGCTGGAGGAAATTCTGGGCGTTACGGTCTTAGACCGCAGTGCACTGATTTTGGATATTTTTGCCCAGCGGGCAAAAACAAAGGAAGGCCGCCTGCAGGTGGAGCTTGCCCAATATAAATATTTGCTACCCCGTCTGTCCGGTATGGGCAAAAGTATGTCCCGTCAGGGTGGCGGCATTGGCACCCGAGGCCCCGGTGAAACCAAGCTGGAAACTGACCGCCGCCATATCCGGGAGCGAATTGCCCGGCTGCAGACAGAGCTAGAGCAGGTTCGGCAGGTTCGGGGCGTTCAGCGGGAGCGCCGCATGAAAAATTCTGTGCCGGTGGTTGCCATTGTTGGCTACACCAACGCCGGAAAATCCACCTTGCTTAACCAGCTGACCGATGCAGGAATTCCTGCCAATAACCGGCTGTTTGACACCTTGGATACCACATCCCGGCAGCTGACGGTGTCCGATAATCTGGATGTGATCCTCTCTGATACAGTAGGCTTTATCGCAAAGCTGCCCCACCATTTGGTGGACGCATTCCGGGCAACTTTGGAGGAACTGGAATATGCAGACCTTCTGCTTCATGTGATCGATTCGGCTGACCCCAATCGGGAGGAGCACATTGGGGTGGTAGAAAGCCTGATCCGCAAGCTTGCCAAGGAAGGTACAAAGGTTCTGCGATGCTACAATAAGGCCGATTTGGTGCAGCCTGAGGATATTCCTATCGGGGAAGATGTGGTAAAGATTTCTGCGAAAAACGGTCAGGGTATGGAAGAACTGTTAAAGGCTATTGAAAAGGCCTTGGGACACAGCCGCCATCACATTGTTGTAACCCTGCCGTACTCTATGGGCGGTATAGTAGATACCCTCCATAGCAACGCCCAGGTTCTGAATGTGGATTATACCGCCGAGGGAATCGCGGTGGAAACTGTGGTAGACCCCATTTTGTACGGGCAGTTAAGACAGTATATCACGAAGGAGTGCTGAGGTTGGACGAGTATTTGGTGCCAACAGCGTTCGGTGAGGACGAATTTACAGAGAAAAAGTCCCGCTTTATCGGCAGGGCCTGGCCGGTGGAAACGGAAGAAGAAGCCCTGGCAAAAATTCAGGAAATGAAAAAGCAGCATTACGATGCCACCCACAACTGCTGGGCCTATGTGATCAAAGACGGCCCAATGCGCTTTTCCGATGACGGTGAGCCCGGCGGTACAGCAGGGAATCCCATGATGCAGGTGTTGCAGCGGGAGCAGATCTACAATGTGGTCTGTGTGGTAACTCGGTATTTTGGCGGTGTTCTGCTGGGGGCAGGCGGCTTGGTTCGCGCCTACACCAAGGGCGCCAAGATCGCCATTGATGCAGCCGGAAAATCCATGAAACGGGTTTGGTCGGTGCTGTATGTGCCTTGTCCCTACACATTTTACGAACGGGTGAAGCTGGAAGTGGCGGCGTTTGACGGTATTATTCGGGATACCCAGTTCGGTGCAGAGGTGGAGCTGGAAATTCTGGTATCTCAGCCTCAGGCACAGCCCTTTTTAGAAAGACTGACTGACATGACCTCCGGCACGGTGGAGGGCATGGAAACCGGACAGGAGTATCGCGCCTTTCCGGTACATAAGGAGGAATGACCATGACATTGCGGGAGCAACTGGAGCAGAAGGAGCATCAGCTTCTAAGCCCCATGGCGGCATTTTCTGATAAAAGCCGGGGCAGACTGCGCCCGGAGGATACCCAGGACAGTGATGTGCGCACCTGCTATCAGCGGGATACAGACCGTATCGTACATTGCAAGGCGTTTCGCCGCCTGATGCATAAAACACAAGTCTTCCTCAGTCCGGAGGGCGACCATTACCGTACCCGCATGACCCATACCATTGAGGTCGCCCGTATTGCCCGAACCATTGCCAGAGCCTTGAATCTTAACGAGGATTTGGCAGAAGCCGCGGCAATGGGACATGATTTGGGACATACACCCTTTGGTCATGCAGGGGAGAGCGCCCTGAGTGAAGTGATGGGTGTACCCTTCCGCCACAACGAGCAGAGCCTGCGTGTGGTGGATGTGCTGGAAAATGGCGGCAGGGGACTGAACCTTTCTTATGAGGTGCGCATGGGCATTTTGGGACATACCGGACCTTCCGTTCCGGAAACCATGGAAGGGCAGATTATCCGCAAAGCCGATCAGATTGCCTATGTCAACCACGATATCGACGATGCGGTCCGGGCAGGTATTTTGCAAAATTCCGATATTCCAAAGGACATTTCCCGGGTGCTGGGCGACAGACATTCCCAGCGCATCAACACCCTGGTGTGCGACGCGGTGAATACCTCTTTAGAGGCCGGGAAAATCATGCTTTCGCCTACTGTGGATAAGGCACTGGCCGACCTGCGCAGCTTTATGTTTGAACGGGTATACCGCAATCCGGTTGCCAAGGGCGAAGAGGTTAAGGCGAAGGATATGCTTAAGCGGCTGTATGAATACTATTACAAGCACCCTCAGGCGATCCCTGCTGATTTTCAGCCCCAGCTGTCCTTTGACGGCATGGAGCGCACCGTTTGCGATTACATTGCAGGCATGACCGATCACTATGCAGTCGATAAATATGCAGAACTTTTTATCCCTATAGGCTGGCATGTTCGGGGATAATGTGTTATAATAAATTATTCGAGTCTACTTAGCTTATGAAAGGAGGCAAAGACCATGGCATTTCCCCCGTCATTTATTGATGAACTGATTGCCCGCAATCCCATTGAGGATGTGGTAGGGCAGTATGTAACCCTGAAACGCTCCGGCGCGAATATGTTTGGGCTTTGCCCTTTCCACGGGGAGAAGACCGCGTCCTTTTCCGTAGCACCGGATAAAGGCATTTACTATTGCTTCGGCTGCCATAAAGGCGGCGGGCCCATCAACTTTATGATGGAGGTTGAGGGACTTTCCTATCCCGATGCTGTGCGTAACCTTGCCAAGCGTGCCGGCATGGAAGTGCCGGAGGACGAGCAGTATCAAAGTCGCTACCGCCAGCAGGAACGGCTGTGGGCGTTAATGAAGGATGCAGGCCGCTTTTTCCATGCCCAGCTTTACAGCCCTGCCGGCGAGCAGTGCCTTGCGTACACCCAGCGCCGCGGCTTGAGTAAAGGGATTATCACCCAGTTTGGTATTGGCTTTGCGCCCGATTCCTGGAATGCGCTGGTAGACACCATGCGCAAAAAAGGCTATACCGATCAGGAACTGGTGGCAGCCGACCTGGCAGGTGAGAAGAACGGCAGAATTTATGACCGATTCCGCAACCGCCTGATGTTCCCCATTATCGATGTGCGGGGCAATGTGGTGGGCTTTGGCGGCCGTGTGCTGGATGATTCCAAGCCCAAATATTTGAACTCTAACGAAACCATTATTTTTAATAAACGAAAGAACCTGTTCGGTTTGAATCTGGCGAAGAAGACAAAGGAAGGCATGCTGATTCTGGTAGAGGGCAACATCGATGTGGTTACCATGCACCAGTACGGCTTTGACAATGCGGTTGCCTCTTTGGGAACCAGCCTCACCGAAGAACAGGCTACCCTGATCAGCCGCTATGCAGAACAGGTGGTTTTGCTCTATGACGGCGACGCAGCCGGTCAAAAGGCCACAAAACGGGCCATTCCCATTTTGGAAAAAGCTGGCATTGGGGTAAAAGTACTGCAGATCCCCGGTGAAATGGACCCGGACGATTACTTGCAGAAATTCGGCGCAGATAAGTTCCGCCTTCTGTTGGAGGGTTCTTCCAATCGGGTAGAATATCAGATGAGCGCCATTCGTGGCAAATACGACCTGAAGGTGGACGAACAGCGAATTGCATTTTTACAGGAGACCGCAGAACTGCTGTCCACCCTGGGCAGTGCAGTTCAGCGGGAGGTATACGGAAACCGCCTGGCAGAAGCCGCCGGTGTAACCTATGAGACCGTCAAGCTGGAGATCGGCAAGGCGTATAAGCGCCGCATCGCCCGGGAGAAGAAACAGCAGGAGCGCATCGACTTGGCACCTGCCAGAGCATTGCAGCCGAAAGCTCGGTCTATCCGCTATGACAACATGCGCTCGGCAATAGCAGAGGAGGGCGTTCTTGCCCAGCTTTTCCGGGAACCGGCGCTTATGGTACAGGCAGAGAAGCTTCAGGAATCGGATTTTTCCGTAAACCTGTTTGGCAGAGTATTTACCCAACTGCGCCAGCGGTATCAGGCAGGTCTTGAAATCTCTTTGGCAGTGCTGGAAGACCTGAGCGCGGAGGAAATGTCCCATATAACCGGCGTTGTCCAGCGGCAGCAGGGAACGGTAAATGAGAGCGCATTTCAGGATTGCGTCAGCCGCATTTTGGCACAGACACAAAGTGCAAGTGTTACTACCGATGACGATTTGCTGGCATTGCGGGAAAAGCTGAAAGAAAAGAAGGGAACGAAGGCATGAGCAAGGTTCTATCCCGAACAGAATTTCCCGGCGAAAATATGGAGCAGTATTTAACGGAGATCGGTCAATTTCCCCTGCTGAGCCAGCAGGAGGAACAGGAGCTGGCAAAGCGCTGTGCCTATGGGGATGAGGAAGCCATTCGAACCATGGTCAATTCCAATTTGCGGTTGGTGGTATCTGTAGCCAAAGGCTATATCGGCAGAGGTGCACCCCTTTTGGATATGATTCAGGAGGGCAGTATTGGTCTGATCACCGCTGCAAAGAAATTTGATCCGGCTATGGAGTGCCGCTTTTCTACATATGCCACCGAATGGATTCGGGAAGGTGTAAGCAGATGTGTTACGGAGTATCAGGATTTGATCCGTGTGCCCCGTCATACCGCAGATCAAATTAAAAAATTACGAAAAGCCGGCAAGCAGCTGCAGCAAAAAGGACAGCCGGCAAAGATAGAGGACATGGCGGCGCTTTGTGAGATTTCTGCGAAAAAGGCAGAGGAGCTACTGCGGCTTTTGCCGGAGATTTGGTCCTTGGACGATAACTTGGAAGATACGCAAGTGGAACAGCCACAGGACGAATTGATCCGTCAGGAAATGAAGCAAGCCCTGGAAGGCTTGCTGGACAAGCTGCCTGACCGGCAGAAAACTGTTCTGCGCCTGCGCTTCGGCATGGAGGACGGACGGTGTCATTCTCTAACGGAGATTGGACAGCGGCTGCAGATTTCCAAACAGCGGGCCGGACAAATTGAACAACAGGCAGTGCAGCGACTGCAAAAGCTTAGCTGTGGCTTGGGGTTGGAGGATTTTCTTACGTAATGGAACTGGATTTTACATTTGAACAGAGCCCTTGGGAAGCAGAAATTGAAAAGCTTTCTCAGGGTGATAGCCTTTCTGCAGCGACGATGCTGTCTATTTTGGAGCAGGAAGTGGATCAGGTGGTGGACGATGCCTTTGATGCGTTGGAAGAAAAGGGAATCACCCTGGATATCACAACCCTTCCTGCGTTGGCGGTGTCAGAAGAAACGGCGCTGCGATTGCAGCAGGAGCTGCAACTGATAAAAGAGAATAATTTACCTGCCGGCCTTGCAGAAAATGACCCTCTGCGGCTGTATTTGGAGGAGCTGGCGCAAATACCTGCCTGCGGCGAGGAAGGGCTGCTTGCCTTGCGATATATGGAAGGCGATGAGGGAGCAGCAGAAAAGCTGACCGCCTTAAAGCTGAGCCGGGTGGTGGAGATTGCCAAGGAATATGCCGGCAAGGGCGTTTTGTTGCTGGATTTGATTCAGGAAGGCAGCATGGGTCTGTGGCAAAGTATTTTGCACTATGCAGGCGGCGATTTTAGCAGCCACAGCGATTGGTATATCCGGCAGTATTTGGCAAGGGCGGTAATCATGCAGGCAAGAAGCGTGGGCATTGGACAAAAGCTGCGCCAGGGTCTGGAGGACTACCGGGATGTGGACCAGCAATTGCTTAGCCAGTTGGGCAGAAATCCCACTTTAGAGGAAATTGCAGAGGCAATGCATGTATCGGCAGAGGATGCACAGGTATATGCGGATATGCTTTCCTCCGCCAGAAGCAAACAGCAGGTGGAAGCGGCTCGACAGGAGCGGCAGCCCCAGCCGGAGGATCAGCAGGCAGTAGAGGATACGGCTTATTTCCAAAGCCGCCAGCGGATTATGGAAATGCTGTCCACCCTTACACAGCAGGAAGCAAAGGTTTTGAGCCTGCGATTCGGTTTGGAGGGCGGCTTGCCTTTGGGTCCTGAGGATACCGGCAGGAAATTGGGCATGACAGCCGATCAGGTAGTTGCCACAGAGGCTACAGCCCTGACAAAATTAAGAAAAGAAAATTAAAACTATAGATATAAGGAAGGTTTTACTATGGGAAAAACATATGCCATCGCCATTGATGGCCCCGCCGGCGCAGGTAAAAGCACCGTTGCAAAGGCGCTAGCCAAGGAGCTGGGCTTCCGCTATGTAGATACCGGCGCCATTTACCGTACGGTTGCTTATTTCTTGGACCTGCTGGGTGTTAGCCCTAAGGATGTGGACGGTGTTGAGCGTTATATCGACGAGCTGACCATCGATATCGTTTACGATGAAGAGGGCAAACAGCACATGATCATGAATGGTATGGATGTATCCGACGAGATCCGCACCCAGGATATTTCCCAAAAGGCATCTTTGGTGTCTGCCCATGGGGTGGTTCGTGAGGTTTTGCTGGATATGCAGCGGGATGTGGCAAAAAAGAATAATGTAATTATGGACGGCAGAGACATTGCAACCGTAGTTCTTCCCAAGGCAGATGTTAAGATATTCCTGACCGCATCTGTGGAAGTGCGTGCAAAGCGCCGCTATGATGAGCTCATCGCAAGAGGGCAGAAGGCAGAGCTGAACACAATCCAAAAGGAGATCGAACAGCGGGACTATCAGGATACCCACCGCCCCATTGCACCACTGAAGATGGCAAGAGATTCTATTAAGTTGGACACCTCCAACCTGGATATTAACGGTGTGCTGGCAGAAATGAAGCGCATTATCAAGGAGAAGATCCCTGTATGAGTGTGCGGGTAGCCGAAAGCGCCGGTTTCTGCTTCGGTGTAAACCGGGCGGTGGAGATGGTGGAGCAGGCGGCGAAATCCGGGAAAAAGGTCTGCACTCTGGGACCCATCATCCATAACCGCCATGCGGTAGCGCATTTTGAAAAAATGGGTGTGCATGTGATCGAAAGTCCCCAGCAGGCGCAACCGGGGGATACGGTGATTATTCGTTCCCATGGTGTAACGAGGGCTGTGCAGGAAGCACTGCAGGAACAGGGTGTGCAGATCATAGATGCCACATGCCCTTTTGTGAAGCGGATCCACAAAATTGTAAGCCGGGCAGAGGAAGAAGGGAGACTGTCTATTATTATAGGAACCCGTTCCCATCCGGAGGTAGAAGGTATTGCGGGCTGGTGCAAGCATTGTGAGATTTTTGAAACCCCGGAAGAACTTTCAAATTGGGTAAAATATGAT
>JAZRNS010000143.1:0-7413 GCA_045648245.1 Faecousia sp.
CCGCCAATGAACATCAGTCCGCTTAATTTCACAACCAGATCCTGCTCTTTTTCTTTCTCCTTGGCAATTAACCGTTTTTGCAGCAGTTCTGGGTTTTTCTGCATCATCACAAGACCGGCTGCAAACATGGGAATAAACAAAATGCCCATAAACAGCCAGCCATTCCAGTAGTCAAAACTGCCCGCGGGCAAAAAGAGTAAAAACCCCACCAAAACTACACCCAGCAAAAATTTGCTGATAGCTTGGGTAAATAATTTGCTGTCCATTGGATCCCTCCAAAACTTTTTTGCTATTATAGCATACTGACCCTACCGTTGAAAAGGGGGGGCGATTACTCGCCCCCCGAAACGGAATTATTCCTTTGTTAAAACCTTTTTGCACCATGTGCGCATGTTGCATTTGGGACACTTCAGGTAACGGGTTGTTCCCATGTGCATCGCGTTCAGAGCCTGTGTGTAGGTAGGCACGATCTGATGACCGCAATTTTTGCACTTGTATGCGCCTACACTGACTTCCAGCTTCAATGCATAGAAGCAGGGCAGCAAAAACAAAACAGTGATGCCAAGAATTGCCACAAGCTGCCATACGCCTTCGGGTATTAATAATGCGGAAATGAGAATACCTGCAAGCAGTGCAGTTATGCTTACACCCATAATGATCCACATGGAAGTCCAGATGGTTTTGTTTTTCTGCTGCACTTCTTTTGCCATATCCAGCAAAAGCTGTTCGTTTTTCTGATTGCTGTTTTCCATACGAATTTCCTCCCCATTTAATAGATCGTTAACACTGATTCCCAAAATGCCGCAGAGGGCAAGCATAAGGGAAGAATCCGGCAAGGCTTTGCCGTTTTCCCATTTGGATACGGCTCTGTCTGTGATCCCCAGCTTTTCTGCCAGCTGCATTTGGGTTAAATTATTTTTCTTTCTGCATTCGGCAATAAATTTGCCGATCTTTACTTGATCCATAGGAATCCTCCTTTCAATGTCAGTGTATCAGGGATATAGGAAAATGTCTACAAACCGGTAGTTGAGTAGGGGGGAATCCACCGCAGGTAGACTGTTTTTAACCATTATAGCACAAAACGGGGAAAAGTAAATTGTGTTGCCCGAATTGCTTTTTTTCGTAAGATATGATATGGTATATCACAAAGGAGTGAACGCTATGTTGTATGTTGGATGTCATCTTTCTGCCAGCGGCGGAAATGTAGCCATGGTAGAGACCGCCAAGAGCATTGGCGCAAATACATTTGCATTTTTTACCCGCAATCCCCGGGGCAGTCAGGCAAAAAAGGAAGACCCTGTGGATTGTGAGAAGGCTGTAAAGGCGCTGAAGGAGAATCATTTCGGCAAGCTGGTCGCCCACGCAGCCTATACCATGAACCTGTGTACCGCAGATCCTGGTGCAAGAGCCTTTGCAGCCGGCGTGCTGGAAGACGATCTGCGCCGTATGGCGGCGCTTCCGGATAACTTCTATAATTTCCACCCCGGCAGCCATGTGGGGCAGGGTGTGGAAACCGGCATCAGCCAGATCTGCGATGCCCTGAAAGCGGCCCTCGCTCCGGGATATCCTGTAACTGTCCTGCTGGAAACTATGGCAGGTAAGGGCAGCGAGGTCGGCGGAAAATTTGAAGAACTAAAAGCCATAATCGACGGCGTAGGTAGCGACTGTGTAGGCGTGTGTCTGGATACCTGCCACATTTACGACGGCGGCTATGATATTGTAAACGATTTAGACGGCGTTTTGGCAGAGTTTGACCGTGTGATCGGCTTGGATCGCCTGAAGGCGCTGCATCTAAATGATTCCAAAAATCCCTTTTGCAGCCACAAAGACCGCCATGAATTGCTGGGCGAGGGCGCATTGGGAATGGAAACCTTCCGTGCCATTGTGAACCATCCTTTGCTCAAGGACAAGCCCATGATTTTGGAAACGCCCAATGAATTGCCTGGCTATGCCAAGGAAATTGCCATGCTGCGGCAAATGGAAGTATAAGAAAATTTAAATTGGAGGTGATGAGACAAAATGCTCAGTGGAATTTTTAATTTAGATCCTACCTTCTACAATGTATATATCAGCATTTTGCGCTACATCGCCCCGGCATTGGCGCTGCTTTTGCTCATGCGCAGTATCTGGCCCTTGATCAG
Source organism: Faecousia sp. (assembly GCA_045648245.1). Classification (GTDB taxonomy): domain Bacteria; phylum Bacillota; class Clostridia; order Oscillospirales; family Oscillospiraceae; genus Faecousia. The sequence continues at coordinate 2,142 of JAZRNS010000143.1, forward strand.
CTTCCGCCGGGAGCCGGAAATTTGGGGCTGGCTGTGCCTGAACGACGACAGCAAACTCCCTATTACCCACTGGGAAAATGTGATTGGGCGGAGCAAGCGCAGTGATATTGTCATTGACTACCCCACTGTATCCCGTACCCACGGTGTCCTTACCCGCTATGACGACGGTAGCTGGTCTATCACCGATACCGATTCCTCCAGCGGCATTTTGGTCAACGGTAAAAAGGTGAATATCCGGGCGTTAAAGCCGGAGGATGTGATCTCTATCGGCGGTGTGGACATGACGCTCCAGCCCATTTCTGCCAAGCAGGAAGCCCGTCTGGCACAGCACAGGGCAAGAGGATCTTCTTTCCTGACAGGCCTTTCCAATGTGCTGCTGCTCACCTTGCTGCAGATTTTGTGCTGCCTTGGCTATTTGATGGGCGGTTCGGCGGAAACGGCGCAGGCTGTGTTGCTGGGCTTTGGCGGCATTATGGTTTGCCAGTGGCTGCTATTATTATTTTATGTCTGTATTCGAAGGGTATCCTTCGAGGTGGAGACCATTGCCTTTTTCCTTTGCACCATGGGTATGACAGCCATTGCGGCGATCTGCCCGGAGGAGGCGCTGAAGCAGTTGGTTGCCATGGTGATCGGTCTTGTCATCTTCCTGATGGCTGGCTGGTCTATGCGGGACTTGGAGCGGGCGAAGCAGATCCGCTATGTTGCTGCGGTGGCTGGCATCGGCTTTTTGCTCATTACATTGCTGTTCGGTCAGGAGTATTACGGTGCAAAGAACTGGCTGGTAATCGGCTCTTTCTCCATTCAGCCCTCGGAATTTAGTAAGGTCTGCTTTGTGTTTGTGGGCGCATCTGCCATGGATCGGCTGGTGAAAAAACGGAATCTTTTGATGTTTATTGCCTATTCTGTGGCCATTTGCGGCTGTTTGGCGCTGATGAACGATTTCGGTACAGCCCTTATTTTCTTCTGTGCCTTTTTGGTCATTGCCTATTTGCGCTCCGGTAGTGTGGGAACACTGGCTTTGGCGCTGACAGCCCTTGCTTTTGCCGGCGTTGTGGCGCTGAAGATCGCACCCCATGCTCTCCAGCGCTTTGCCTCATGGCGGCATATTTGGGAAGACCCTCTGGACAGCGGCTACCAGCAGACAAGAGCGCTGATGTGCATGGCGTCCGGTGGTTTTTTCGGTTTGGGCGCAGGAAAGGGTTGGATGAAAAATGTCTTTGCCTCCGATTCTGATGTGGTCATTGCAACCATTTGCGAAGTGTGGGGACTCATCATGGTAACCTTGGTCATATTATGCATTGTTGCCCTTGCTGTGTTCGCTGTCCGCTCTGCCATGATCGGCCGCAGCAGTTTTTATACCATTGGCGCATGCACCGCCGCCAGCATCCTTATGGTGCAGACGATCCTCAATGCCTTAGGCACAGTAGATGTACTGCCCCTGACCGGTGTTACATTCCCGTTTTTATCAAATGGCGGATCCAGCATGATCTGTGCATGGGGATTGCTTGCCTTTGTAAAGGCGGCAGATACCCGGCAAAACGCCAGCTTTGCTGTGCGTATGATCAAAAGGGGAGGCGATGAGGACGATGAATAGAATCGCAGGCCGGGCAACCATTTGCCTGATTTTGGCCTTAGCCCTTTTGGCTGGCTTTGGCTTTTTTGTCGTGGAGTTTATAACCCAGTCCGGAAACTGGGTGGTAACCTCAGGTTCGCCCCATGTGTATAATGGAGATAACATCAATTGCGGTGTGATCGTAGATCGGGACGGAATTCTGCTTGCAGATCTGACAGACGGCAGAAAGTATTCCAATTCCTTAGCTTTGCGCAAATCCACCATCCACTGGCTGGGCGACCGGCAGGGATGGATCAGCGCACCGGCGATCTCACATTATGCCCGGCAGATCGCAGGCTTTGACCTTGTGAGCGGCGTATACAATTATGCCGATAGCAGTGGCGTTGTGGAGCTGACCCTGTCTTCTCAGATCCAGCAGGCAGCGCTGGAAGCATTGGGTAGCTACAAGGGAACCATTGCTGTGTGCAATTATAAAACCGGACAGCTCCTTGGGGCAGTTACCACACCCAACTACGACCCGGACGATGTACCGGACATTGCCGGTGATAAAACCGGTGCTTATGAAGGCGTGTATGTGAACCGCTTTGTCCAGTCTACCTATATTCCTGGTTCTATTTTTAAGATCGTTACCCTGGCAGCCGCCTTGGAAACGGTAGCGGATATTCAGCAGCAAACCTTTGTCTGTACCGGCAGCTATGAGATCAACGGCGAGGAGATTACCTGTGAAGTAGCCCACGGACAGCAGAGCCTGATGGGCGCATTTAGCAACTCCTGCAACTGTGCCTTTGCCCATATTGCCCTGCAGGTTGGTGCTGAGAAGCTGAATCAGTATGCAAAAGAATTTGGCGTAACAAATTCTGTTTCCTTTGACGGGATTACCACCGCAACCGGTAATTTTGACCTGTCAGGCGCAGCACCGATACAGGTTGCCTGGAGTGGTGTAGGTCAGTATACTGACCAAATCAACCCCTGTGCATACCTGACATTTCTCAGCGCCATTGCCAATGGCGGCGAGGGTGTCAATCCCTACCTTGTACAGCAAATTACTGTGGGCAGCGCCCGGACTTATCAGGCGCAAACCCGGAAAAGCGATTGCCATATCTCCGGGGAGACGGCAAAGCTGGTTGGGGAGTATATGCGCAACAATGTCAGTAGCCGTTATGGCGATGGCAATTTCCCCGGTCTTACGGTCTGCGCAAAAACCGGCACCGCTCAGGTTGGCGGTGAACAAAAGCCCAATGCTATGCTGGCAGGCTTTTTGACCGATGAAAATTACCCACTGGCATTTATCGTCTGCGTTGAGGATGCCGGCTACGGCAGCACAGTTTGTATCCCTATGGCATCCAAGGTTCTTGCAGCCTGCAAGAGCGTGCTTGACAGTTAAGATTAGTCAAAAAAACAACACCCTCTGCATACGCTTGTGCAGGGGGTGTTTTTATGTGCCGTAGAGAACTGCTGTGCGGCTTTATGCTGCTGGCCTTTGGCTTGGGAATGCTCATCGGTATTTGGCTGGAGGGCGGTTTTTTGTGCCATTGTGTCGCATTGGGGTTTGTGGTTGCCGGTGGCTGTATCTGCCGCAGAAAATAGATAAAATTGCAGGCATAAACTTGTCCGTGCAGGCATATAGTTCAGTAGCTAAGCTGTTTTTAAGGAGTGATTTGCATGCAGTTACAGTTTCATAAAATGGCATGCCCTTGCCTGCAACCGGTAAAACGGGAGGTTCGCAATCAGGAACAGACCCAGGAAATCCGGCTTGAGGACGGTATGCCTGATATTGGCAGAGTTTTGGGCGCATGGGGGCAGGTGTTGTTGCGTAGCAAGGAGTGGCGTACTGGCACTATGAGTGTTTCCGGCGGCGTAATGGTTTGGGTGCTGTATGTGCCGGAGGAGGGCGGAAGTGTGCAATGGGTGGATACCTGGCTTCCATTTCAAATGAAATGGGATCTGCCGGACACCCAGCATGACGGAAGAATTTGTACAAAATGCCTGCTGCGCAGCGTAGATGCCCGAAGCACCTCTGCCCGGAAACTGATGGTCAGAGCGTCGGTGGGCGTACTGGGGCAGGCCTGGCTTAATGGGGAATTTAACCAGTATGTCCCCCAGGAGCTTCCGGAGGATGTGCAGGTGCTCAAAAACACCTATCCTTTCCATTTACCCCAGGAGACGGGGGAAAAGGCATTCGTTTTAGACGAAATTTTGACCCTTCCTGAGAGCGCTCCTAAAATGGAGAAGCTGATCTATTACATGCTTCAGCCGGAAATTGTGGATAAAAAGGTTATGGGCAGTAAGGTGGTATTCCGGGGAAATGCTAAGGTAACTACGGTCTATCAGGCGGAAAACGGAATGCTCCATAGCTGGGAATACCAGCTGCCATTTTCCCAGTATGGAGAACTGGAAGGGGATTACGACCCCGATGCCAATGCCCATATTACCATGGAAGTAACCAGTTTGGAATTGGAGCATTCCCCGGAGGGGAATCTGAACCTGCGCTCAGGACTTCTTTGTCAGTATGTGATCAGCGACCGGAACATGGTAACCGTAGTAGAAGATGCCTACAGCCCCAGACGGACGGTGGGCGTGCAGAAAGAGCTTCAGCAGATCCCTATGATTCTGGAACAGCTTACCCAAAATGTCCACGCAGAAACAAAGATAGAACAAGATACCAGCCGCATTGTGGATGCCGCATTTTATCCCGATCATCCCCGCGTGCTTCACCGGGAAGGTGGGATTGAGGCGGAGATTCCGGCACAGTTTACCATGCTGTACTACGATGAGGAAGGGATAATTCAAAGCCAAAATGCCCATTGGTCGGGAAGTGTTAGCCTGAGCGCCGCACCGGAAATACAGGCAGATGCCCAAATATGTAGCTGGGATACAGTGCAAACCCAACCGGGTAGCGGACAGACAGGCTTGTATACAGAGCTTACCATGCACACTACCGGCTGTGCAGAAAAGGGAATGCCGGTTGTTACCGCCCTGGAACTGGGTGAGTTGTCCCAGCCGGATCCCGGCAGACCCAGCTTGGTTTTGCGCAGAATGGGAAATAAAACCCTGTGGGAGACCGCAAAGCAGACCGGTTCTACTGTGGAGGCTATTTGTCAGGCAAACCACCTGACCGACGACCCTGACCCCCATCAACTTCTGTTAATTCCAATTCCTTAAGGGATAGCCGCCGCTGCGTGGGAGACTCGCAGCGGCGGTTTGGCGGTTTTGTCGCATTCGTCGCTTTCGGGGAGAATATCCGCCGGAATATAAAATACCGCCCAAAGCAGACAAAATACAAGGGAAAGCTGTCGAAGTGTTTATTACTTGTAAAAAGCAGAAAGAAGTGGTATAATATACCGGAAAAAACGAACAGAAGGTGTTTCTATGACAATCATTGATATTTATTCCGGTTTTTTAGGGGCTGGTAAGACAACCCTCATTAAGAAAATGATCCAGGAGGCCTACGCAGGTCAGAAGATCGTGCTGATTGAAAATGAATTTGGTCAGATCGGCATTGACAGCGGCTTTTTGCAGGAGGCCGGTATTCAGATCACAGAAATGAATTCCGGCTGTATTTGCTGCTCCCTTGTGGGCGATTTCGGCAAGGCGTTGGAACAGGTGATTGGAGAATTTGCTCCCGACCGTATTATTATAGAGCCTTCCGGCGTAGGTAAGCTGTCCGATGTGGTAGCGGCTGTACAGAAGGTTACAAGC